>CAZMPG010000027.1:0-16133 GCA_964568345.1 uncultured Candidatus Saccharibacteria bacterium
CCTTCCCCAGGAGGTGTACAAGTCGCCGAAGGCGATGCATGCGGTCTTCGACGGGCTCTGGCAGCGGGGCGGTGAGTCAACGTTTATTGACCGCCTCTGGTACGGCAAGGTGCGCCTCTGGTACAGCTTCGAGCTTGTCTCGACCGAGGGTCAGGTACACCTCTACGTGTGGGTGCGCGCCGCATTCCGGAAGCTCACCGAGCGTACGTTCTACGCACACTACCCCGACGCGGAGATCACCCCGGTCGCTGACTACGCGATCGCTTTCCCCTTTAGCCTCGAGCGCTACAACCTCTACGGCATGGACTTCTCGCTCGCGTCGTCTATTGGCGTCCCCATTAAGACGTACACAGACTACATGCTCGACAAGGATACGACGAAAGAGGAGCAGAAGGTGGACCCCCTCGCGCACGTGCTCGAGTTCTTGGGCTCACTCGGGAAGGGTGAGCATGCGTGGATACAGATCCTCGCGCGCGCCCACCGCAAAGAGCCCGACTTCACGTGGGGTATCTACCGAACCAAGCAGTCGTACGAGGAGATAGCGCGTGCTGAGGTCGCAAAAATGCGCGCAGCGCCCGAGGAGACGATCGTCTTTCCCGACGGGAAGTCGGGAAAGACCCTGAGTGACCAGCAGGTGAAGCGGATGCAGGCCATCAACAAGAACCTCGTGTCGAGCCTCCAGTGGGACGTCGGGATGCGGGGTATCTACCTCGCCGAGCACGACCACTTCGACGGTACGAACATCACGGGGCTCCGGACCGTCTGGCAGCCCTTCAATGCGCCTGGGTACAACTCCTTCTCCACCGCATCCCGTTGGCAGGATATCTTCGATTACCCCTGGCAAGACTTCAACGACATCCGGGTGAATGCAAAGAAGGTGAAGATCATGGACGCGTACCGGAAGCGGTCGTGGTTCCATGCACCATACCACTTCAACCACTTCATGCTGACGAGCGAGGAGCTCGCCACCCTCTTCCACCTCCCCGGCACTGTCGCGAAGACGCCAACCCTGCAGCGCATCAGCTCGACACGCTCCCAGGCACCGGCGAACTTGCCACACTAACCTCACCATGCTCCCCGGCCTCCACACCTACCCTTCCGTGTTTCGTACGCTCGCAGAGCGATGCAGTGCAGCGGCGCCCCTCGTGGGTGCGGGGGCGCTCGTGCTTTCGGGTGCGGTCGGCCTGTGGGCATACCGCAGCGTCTACCTCCCCACGGAGCAGTTTCCCGTAGGGACGGTGGTGACCGTGCCGGCGGGAGCAACAGTGCGCACGGTGAGCGAGCAGCTGTACCACGCGTACGTCGTCCAATCCCCATTCGCCTTCCGCGCGATGGTCCGCCTCGTCGGGAGCCGCGACAGCATCCAGGCGGGTGACTACGTGTTCGACCGGAAGCTGTCGCTCTACGAGGTCGTCGATCGTATCGTGCATGGGAGGTTTGGCGTCGTGCCGATTCGCGTGACGATACCCGAGGGGGCAACGACGTACCAGATGGCCGAGATCCTCGCGGGGAAGTTCACCACGTTCGACGCGGCAGCGTTCCTCCTCCTCGCCGCAGATCGGGAGGGGTACCTCTACCCCGATACGTACGTCTTCCTCCCAAACGCCACGGCAAGCCAGGTGCTCGACGCGATGGAGCGTACGTTCTATGAGCGACTGCGGTCGCTCGAGGATAAGATCGCCGCATTCGGGAGGCCTATTCACGAGGTAATCACCATGGCTTCGCTCCTCGAGAAGGAAGCGTACCGCGAGGATGATCGGCGGCAGATAGCGGGCGTGCTCTGGCACCGCCTGGCTATCGAGATGCCCCTCCAGGTGGATGCGGTCTTTGGGTACATGGAGCGGAGCGATACGTTCAGTCCGAAGCTTTCCGACCTCGCTCAGGAGTCTCCCTACAACACCTACCGCAACAAGGGCCTCCCGCCAGGTCCGATAAACAGCCCATCGCTTTCGGCTATCGAGGCGGCGGTCACCCCCATCGACACCGGCGCGCTCTACTACCTGCATGGGCGGGACGGCATGCTCCACCTCGCACGCACCTTTCGTGAACACGTGGTGAATCGGCGTTCCTACCTTGAGTAACCTATGGCACCCCGTAGCTACACCCCTGCCTGCTATCATCGTGCGATGAGTATGCTGCTTGTCGCCTGTATCGTGGGTTTTGGTACCCCGACACTTGCCGCAGCTGAGGCGGTGACCGCGTCGGGCGTGCTCACGGCGACGAATGCGGAACGCTCCGTACGCGGGCTCCCCCCCCTTGCAAGCAATGTGCCCCTCACCCGTGTTGCCCTCCGAAAGATGAGCGACCTCTTCGCGCGGCAGTACTTTGCGCATGTGGCACCGACCGGTGAGTCTGTCGCCGATCTTGCCGAGGAGGAGGGGTACGCGTACATCACGGTGGGAGAGAACCTTGCGCTCGGTTCGTTCGAGTCGGGGAGGGCGGTCGTTGATGCGTGGATGAACAGTAAGGGGCACCGGGCAAACATCCTCAAAGCTGCATACACCGACATCGGTATTGCGGCGGGGCGGGGAGTGTACGAGGGGAGGAATGTGTGGATCATCGTGCAGAGTTTCGGACTCCCTCGGTCGAGCTGCCCCGGGCCGAGCGATGCCCTCAGGGCTTCCATCGCAGAATACGAGCGCACGCTCAAGCTCTACCTCGCTGTTGCAACGTACCGGAAGAAGCTCCTCGATGACAAGAGTGTGGCGCGCAGCGTATACAAGGAGCGCGTGGCGCGGTACAACCGTGCTGCAGAGCTCTACAACGATACCGCTGCCGCATATCGCGTCCGCGCGCGTACGTACAATAAGGAAATCGCCCGCTTCAACACCTGTGTCGAGGAGAAGGTGCCCGACTACGCTTCATCGAGCCATACCGCTTCGTAGTGGCGCCCGGTGCGAGGCGTAATTTACCACTGTGTCCGATCGCGCGGCTCGCGGTAGTTGTGGCGGAGTACGCCTGTGCGGTCCATGCCATAGAGCTCGCTCGCGGAGAGCGTGCCCCCTGCGCACTGCACACCGTCTGGCGCTAGCTCAACCGTCGCATCGGAGCGGAGCTCGGTCGTGAGCGTAGGGAAGAGTTGCGCGGTGCTCGTGCCGACATGGAGCGACGAATCAGTCTCGATGCTCACAAGGAGAACGGTTGCCCTGCCAAGCGCTATAGCAAAGGGCGTCGGTATCGTGAGGATGGGGTAGGGAAGCTCTATTGCTGAGGAGATATGCGGCGCTTCCGGGTTTGTGAGTACGAGCGTGTATCCCCCGTATTCCCCAGTGCGCACCGAGGTGCTCGCGACGACAGTAAACGACCCACGTGCTGGATCAAGGGTGACCTGGTGCTCAGCAATCGGTACGTCGTCCCCTACGCCATCCTCGACGAGCGAGAGTGACGAAACGTCGAGGGTGATGCTTTCTGTCGCACGATCGTTCGGCGCCGCCCGCACGAGGACAATGAGTGAGCCCGCTTCTTCCCACGGGAGCACAGCCCGATGCGTGCGTGAGAGCCACCCTGCGAGGCACACGAAAACCACCCCGAGAGCACCGACCGCAAAGGTGAGGCGGCGACGCGTATGCATGGGCACACTATAGCATGGGTTGTCCACAGCTCGTTGTTGTTCGCCCTACCGGTGCGGTATACTGGGGCAATGGATGCGGCGTCGTTCCTCAAGATGGACGTGTTCTTTTTTGTGACAACAGTCGCGGTGACCGGTGGGTCGCTCCTGCTCATCCTCATCGGGTGGTACGTGCTCCGCATCGTACGGGACGTGCACGCCATTACCGCGAAGGTGCGCCGCGAAGCGGACGGCATCGTCCAGGATATCTCGACCGTTCGCTCGGAAATAACCGAGGGGGTGCAGGAGGTGAAGGATCACGTCGACACGGGTGTCGCAACGGTACAGGCTGCGAGCAAAGCGATAGCAGGAGCCGGTGTCGTGCGCGCGCTCGCGACAGTGTTTGAGTCGCTTGAGAGTGAACAGCGTAAGCCGGTACGGCGGCGGAGCGTCAAGCGTACACGAGCGTAGCGTACGCGGGAACCACATGCTGATGGGGAAACATTACTAGTAATGTGCTACATGTATGGCAGCAAAGAAGCAAGAAGGGTCGGGGGCAGGTCTCCTTGCGAGCGTCGCGGGCGCGGCAGCAGCGGGGTACTTCCTCTACGGCACAAAGGGTGCGGAGAACCGTATCAAGCTCAAGGCATGGACCTTGAAGGCGAAAGGTGAGGTACTCGAACACTTCGAGAAGGTGCGTGAGGTGACCGAAGAGTCGTATGCGACGACCGTAGACAAGGTGACTGCGAAGTATGCGAAGCTCGCCACAGTCGGCGAGGAGGAGGCAGCGAAGCTCAACAAAGAGCTTAAGCGCCACTGGAAAGCCATTCGCCTCGCGGCGCGCGCAGGGAAGTAGTGATCGCTCCATAGTATACTGTACACACGCCGGCCTTGTCGCCGGCGTGTGTGCGTGGGACAATAGCCCTATGTCGGAGTCTCGTCTCGAGGGGTACTTCTTTACGACGCTCTTTATCGGCGTGATACTACTCGTCTGCGTTCTCCTCTACCCCTTCTTGGGCGCACTCGCACTCGCTGTCGTACTTGCAACCCTCGCCATTCCACTCCACGACTACCTGGTGCAGGTGGTAAAGCGTGAAAGCCTCGCAGCAGTGTTAGTGGTCAGTGCGATAACACTTGCCGTGCTCCTCCCCGCATTGGGACTATCAGTACTCCTCGTGGAAGAGGTGCGTGGTATTTCCCATGATGCCGCGATGTGGGATACCGGTACTATGCCCACTCTTGTGCGGGCGGTAGAGGGTAAGATTGCTACTGTGTTCCCCTCTTTCAGAGTTCCCGACCCCTCAGCACTCCTCAAGCACCTTACTGAAAACGTCGGCGCGTACCTCGCGCCCATTCTAGCGGGGACAGCGGACATAGCTCTCAAGCTTGTGGTCGCTATCATTGCACTCTACTACTTTCTCCGAGACGGCCATCGTTTTGTTGGCATACTCCTCAAGCTGTCACCGCTCCGTGATGAGGAGGATCAGCTCATCCTCCGCCGACTCCGTGCGGTGACGGTGTCGCTCGTACGCGGTACACTCGTTATCGCCTGCATACAGGGTGCCCTCATCGGCATCGGTTTCCTTTTATTCAACATACCTAATCCAATTCTGTGGGGTTCGGTAGCTGCTGTGGGTGCGCTCATTCCTTCCGTAGGGACAGGGCTCGTTGCAGTGCCAGCGCTCCTCTACCTTGCTTTCCTGGGCAAGTATGGAGCCCTCGTGGGCTTTGCTGCATGGAGCTTCCTTTTCGTGGGTCTTATCGACAACGTGCTTCGTCCTAAGCTCATTGGCTCAGGGGCAAGTATCCACCCACTCGGCATTCTCTTGTCGGTGCTCGGCGGTATCGCGGTATTTGGCGTATCAGGCTTCCTACTCGGTCCCCTCGCATTTGGCCTCATGGTTGCCCTGTTTGACATTTACTCGCTCAAGGTCGCCGCACTGCCGCAGGAGGGAGTGTAGGGCCGGTTTGCAGCGAGGGGTGTACATTGTACGATGGTACACGTCGCACATCAGGATGGGCGGTGGTATGTTTTTGCCTCGTGCACCAAGACTAAAATCTGTTTTTATACACCATGACCTATTTTGGAATAGACCTCCAGGTCCTCATACAGGTGATCGGTTACCTTGGCGTCACCGGCATTGTATTTGCTGAATCCGGTCTATTTATTGGATTCTTTCTCCCCGGTGACTCACTCCTTTTCACCGCTGGCTTTCTCGCGTCGCAAGGTTTCTTCAACATCCACCTTTTTGCCGTACTCTGCTTTGCAGGCGCTGTTCTCGGTGACAGTGTTGGCTATGCGTTCGGGAGGAGGGTCGGTCCAGTCCTCTTTGCCCGAGAAGACTCACTCCTGTTTAAGAGGGAACATCTCGTCCGTGCAGCACATTTCTACGAAACGCATGGTGGCAAAGCGATCGTGCTCGCACGCTTCATGCCCATGATCCGGACCTTTGCTCCCATTGTTGCGGGTATGGCGCACATGCGATACCGTACGTTCCTTACGTACAACATTGTCGGTGGGCTTCTCTGGGCTACGGGACTCACGTACCTGGGGTACTTTTTTGGTTCGGTCATCCCCGACCCGGATCGGTTCTTGCTTCCCGTCGTACTCACCATTATCGTTGTCTCGATGCTGCCTGGCCTCTTGCATGCGTACCGAGCAGGACTCCATCGTGAGCTCTACAGCTACGCGCGCACCAGGCTAACCTCTCGGAGGAGCTCGAACGGTTCCATACAGTAAAACGGGCTACCGAGTAGCCCGTGTAAGGTGGTGTCACCGCGAGATTGCGTGGCACCGTACTGCCCACCCAACAATTCTATCGACGTCATCCGTCGAGTCGAACACCCGCACCTCAGCGGTACCGTGCCTCGAAAGGCGCACCAAGTCCCAGCAGTTGCGGGGATTGTTGGCAAAACCCCGCTCGCATGCAGCACGGTGGTACGCCATCCAGTCGTGGTAGCGGGGAGGATTCGAGGGCCCAGCTACGAGTCGGTAGAGCTTGATCCGCTCGCCACGCGAGAGATCTCCTGCCCCACAGAGGTGCTCATACTTTTGTGCGAGCAGATTGTACGCGCGCATGAGGTCGCGATGGTTAGTCGCACCACAGTGGATGTGTACCCCCATTGACCGACACGCTGCGCGGAGTCGCTCTTCACCGAGTCGCTCTGCTATGGCCGCATACCGACCTTCTTCATCATTGCTCACGTCGAGCGGCATGTCTTCCGGCCCAACTGGGCAGAATACGACACGGAACCCACAGCTATGCGCTGCAGTTCGTACTTGCTCAATGCGCGACGTGAGTTCAGTACGCAGTTGTGCAACGTGGATGAGGGGCGATGTGCGTACCTCGATCTGGCATGCCGAAAGCTCGCAGCCAATGTGTTCGGGATCGAGAGCAGCGTCAATAACTGCTGCAGCCTCTGGGACAGCACGACCGTGCCGGTCTACGACGAGGCCCTCAAGCTCAACACCGACGCGCGCCTCTGGGCTGAATTGAAACCCACGAAGAAATGTACCGAATCCGACACTCTCCATTATACGACCCTCTCTATAGAACTACAGCAACCATACGCAATGCACGGCGCTTCGTCAAGGCTACACCAGCGTAACTGCTCACACCCTTCGCGCGCTGTCACTGCGAGCCCACAGGCCCTTAGCCGCGAGCAGAGGTGGCAGGAAGCAGTCCATGATATGAGGGGCGTTTTGGTACCACAGCGAAACGATCCTGGATTGTCTCGTCGCCTCCCGGCGGGTCTGCTCCTCACAATGACAACGACATCGGGCTGTTTCTGGAAGGTGCGGGCAGTTACTACACCCGCTCGTGCTCGTGTGCGCTCAAACGCTCAAACTCTTCTCGGAGGGTGAGGTACACTTTCGGCGTAACCATGTCTTTGTGGTAGAGATCCGCAAGGAGGATTTCTTCTGTCTTGAAAAGACCGCGACGGGTAAGGGCGACGCGTAGTCGCTCGATCTGCTCGCGGTCCTGACCCTCGGCAACTTGGTGCATCTTTTCCCGCGCCTGCGACACGTACCGCAGGTATCGCTCGCGGGTATGGGTGAGCGCCTGCTCCGTGAAAATGGCACTCTTACTACTATCCGCCATGAGCTCATCGAGAGCACGAACCACCCGCTGGGCAACGATTGACTGTGCGCGGTAGTACAGGTAGCGCTCCGCTGCCGAGATGCCTGTACGGGATGGGTGGAGTAGGCGGCGTACGTTGTCAGCAAGAAATTCAAGTACGTCGCGCCGCACGCGCCAGTGCTCAGCTTCGCTGTCGAGCACCCCACGCTCTGCGCGTTCCGCCTGGAGCTCTTGCTTACTCGCCATACGCTTCATAACAGGCTCGGTTATTTCGCCGTGCGTAAAGAGATCCCGACTGTACTGTTTTTCGATACCGATTGCATACAGCCGTACCACCCTTTCGGCGAGCGTGGCGCTATCCCCCGCGACGAGGCGTGAGCACAAAGTGCACGCTTCTGTAAACGCAGCCTCATGTGAAGCATGCACCGTTGTATACGTCGCTTCGTCAATGTAGCCGCGGTCTCGAAGCTGTTCAAGCTTGAGGAGTACCCTGCTATGAATGAGTGCGCGCACCTCCTCATACTCGAGCACTTCGAGCTCGGTGAGCTTGTTTACGCCAAGGCGGCGCATCAGGGGACCGATCGTCGTCGCTTTGATAAACAGCGTTGTGAAGATGCAGCCAACGGTGACCGCGAGGAGGAATTCTTTGGGAGAGAACGTATATTTCCAGCCGGGGAAAGAGAGCGTGTCGGGTACGAGGAGTACCATAGTCACCGCGAGGGCGCCGCGTAGGCTCCCCCACGCGAGCACGTGTTGCCATGCGCGCGAGACACGCCTGTTTAGGGGAACAAGGAGGTTTGACAGTGCAACAATCGGGTAGATCGAAAAAGCACGACCAACGGCAACAATGACGATCGAGAGGAGGATTGGGGCAAGGAAAAGGTGCGTCGTTGTCGGTAGCTCAGAAAACAGGAAACCAATGAGCACAAAGATGAGCGAGTTTGCAAGGAATGCAAGCATGCCCCAAAACTTTTCCACGAATGCTTCCGCACGGAGCGAAACCTTGTACCTGCCGTAATTGCCGAGCACGATTGCCGCAACGGTCGTCGCGATAATGGCTGACAGGTGCAAGGTGATACCTACCGCTTGCAGGAGGTGTGCACTCAGTTCGGTGAGGATAAAAGTGAGGTGTGCCAGAATGAGCATGAGCGTGATGCTGATGAACTCATTCGAACGAACTCGTTCAACGAGTTTTGAGAACAGGCCGCCCATGATGAGACCGAACACGATGCCCCCGAGCACCATTTCTGTAAACATGCCAATTCCCTCAATGACGGTACCCACGCCGTGGTACCCCTCAAGCGCAACAGCAAGTACGATGAGAAAGAGCGCGTAGGACGTGCCATCGTTGAAAAGTGACTCGCCTTCAAAGATGAGTGCGAGGCGTCGCGGTGCGCCATACTCTTTAAAAAGCGCAAGCACGGCGACCGGGTCAGTTGCTGAGATGAGTGCACCGAATAAGAGCGCGAGCGTGAATGGTATGGGGAAGCCAATGAGCGACAGGAGAAGGTACATGCCTCCTGCAATGAAACACGCACTCGCCATGAGCGAAACGATTGAGAGCATGGTGATCGGCAGCGCGTCTACGGTGAGCTGACGAATACGCATGTTGTACGCCGATTCAAAGATGAGCGTTGGAAGGAATACAAAGAAGAGGAGGTCAGGAGTGAGGGTGAGGTCGTGGACAAACGCAAGACCAGGCACGAGTGCCGACAGGGGAGCAAGTAGGATACCAACGAAAGCAAGGAGTGCGGTATACGGCACACGGATACGACGCGCCAGGAAGTACGCTCCGCTTGCAAGAAGCAGTATAGTGAGTACGCCAAGCGTTGTGGTGAGAGTGAGGCTCATGGTTTCCATACGCACGGGTGGTAAATGATAAACACACGACTTCCTACGACGCCAGCAAAACACCACACTACCACAAAGGCGTTCGGTTGTGCAGGGTGCTGTGCATAACGTCGCGCGTGGGCACACCAAGCTCTGCTATACTCTCTGTAATGGCTACCCTGACCGGCATCCTTGAACGAGTACGGACAAAACCATCTCGCCCTGCGTTTGCCATGATCGTTGGGCTTATTGGGTTTGCGCTTGCGCTCACCGTCCTCCAGGCGTTCTTTGGTTCGCGTGTGCCCGGAGATACCGATGGTGGTGTGGGGATGTACGACAGCACACCAAGCATGTCGCCTGAAGGAACGGTTGCGTGGTCTCGCGATGAGTACGCCATAGGCGGTGACGGCAGTGCTGCACCAAGCATACGAAACGTGCAAGAGTCCATGGTACCAGGGAACAACATTGCTCCGCTTGAACGGCAAGAGTATAGCGCACACATTCGTACTACCGACCTCGAGGAGGTGTGCGCCACCCTCCTCGATCTCAAGGCACAATCCTACGTAGTTTCTGAAAACGAAGAGCGCACCAAGACATCGTGCTCCTTTCGTTTCAAGGTCGAGCGTACGTATGTCGACGAGGTGCTGAGTACCATCACGGCGCTTGGTCCAGACACTCTTGTTGGAGAAACCGAGACCATACAAGAACAAATCACTGACTACACATCGCAGCTTGAGATACTCAATCGACAGCAGCTCCTCCTCGAGGAGACGCTTGTCCAAACAACAACCGCATACGACAGCCTCACCGAGGTAGCGCGGGAAGCTCATGACGTCGAGACGCTCTCGAACGTCATCAGCAGTAAGCTTGCGCAGGTGGAACGTTTGACCCGTGAACGTACCGCACTCGCTGCAACCATTGAGCAAGTGATGCGTGCAAAGTCGCAGGCGCTTGATAGCGTGCGGTACGCAAGGTTCTCCGTCTCAGCAGATCTCTACCAGGTCATTTCACTGCACACGATTCGCGACTCGTGGATGTATGCAACACAGCACCTCGCCACACGCCTCAATACAGCGCTCCAGCGTCTCACTGTGGGACTGGTTGCAAACCTTGCAGACCTTGTGGTGGTACTCGCCCACGTCGCTCTCGTCATGGGGCTTGCGTGGGCATGCTATCGTTTCGCTCGTTCATTTCTCCCCCTTCACCCTAAGCAAGAGGTGCCGGCATCGGTGACACCCGCAATGCGTAAGAGGGTACGGCAGCAAGAACCACAGTGACATGCCAAGTAGTGGTGAACATTCGCCGAGCGAATCCTTGCCAGAAGCATCCTCCACTGAGCGTGCGTGGTTTTTTAGTCGTAGGGGAATCACGCATGAAAGAGGGAGTCATGTCCTCCGTGTCGTCTTAGCACTATTCGTGGGTATCCCCGCTTTTGCTTTTTGGGGCGTAGCCATGCTCGGTGTACTCAGCCTGGCTGCATTCATAGCAAGCGGTCAAGAGGATGAGGCATCTTGCTCTGTTGCGCACGTGCAGCTCCACGGAATCCTACTCAGTACAGCGAGTGGGCTCACCGAACTTGTGGGGGGAGGGGGTATCGCGAGCGCGGACGCGGTGATGGCAAGTATCCGCGCAGCAGATAAGGACGATGCTGTAGTTGCCGTCGTGCTCGATATTGACTCACCCGGCGGTTTGCCGGTTGCCGGTGATGACATTATGCAAACACTTCGCGGTACGACGAAACCAACAGTGGCGGTCATACGAGACATTGGCACGAGCGCAGCATACTGGGCGGCGGCGGGAGCTGACTACGTCGTCGCGTCCCCCGTGTCCGATGTCGGATCTATCGGTGTCACCATGTCGTACCGTGAGGTTGCAAGCTCAACGGAGTACGAGGGTTCGCGCTGGATTGACCTATCGAGCGGTGCATTCAAGGATGCGGGAAACCCCGAGCGAATGCTGCGTAGCGAGGAGCACACGTACTTTCAGGGACAGGTTGCGGCGGTGCACGCGTACATGATAGAGCGCATCGCTACAGCGCGCCCCGCGCTCACCCGTGAGGCGCTCGCGACGTACGCAGATGGGCGGTCGTACCTTGGAAGTGAGGCGCTCGACCGTAAGCTCATTGACAAGCTCGGAAGCTTTCCTGAAGCGCTTGCATACGTGGATACGGTGCGCGGTGAACCTCTCGGTACCGCGCAGCTCTGTGACCCCGACCAGGGATTGCTCGCCGAGTGGTTCTAGTGCGCCGCATGATCCGCACATTCGTGACGCTTGCGGCAATCGGGGCGCTCGTGTGGGCGCCCTGGATGGGGCGGCTTCAGCCACGCGAGCTTGCAGAGATGGTGGCGTCAAACTTCGGTCCACTGCCAGCGGGATGTTTTGATGGTGACGGCGATCCGCTTGCAAGCGGTGTCGCGGTGCGCTGGTACCCCTTTGGCCGCCTTGTACACACGTGTGCGCGTGACTATGTACACTGGATGTGGGGCGGGGTGAGTGAGCTTGGTGGTGTATACAAGGGTGCCCCTGAGCTTGGTATGACGTCTCCGTCGCCGCTCACCTGCCGTTCTATCCTTGAGCGACGTGCGGCAAAGCGTGCGTCGAGTACGCAGCCGATCCTATACGGAGGGGACAGAGCGCTGCATGCGGATTTTTCCGCATTCCCCGACACCGAGGGTAGAGCTTCGAGAGTTGATCGCATGCTCCGCGATGGACCGACATTCGCAGGTCGGTACACAGTTGCTTCGTGGGATTGCGGCACAAACTGCCAGCGCCACGCGGTTGCTGATGTTGCGAGTGGTCGTGTCATCGCGTACGGTCTCCCCACGGAGTATGGCGTTTCGTACGATCTCGCAAGCAATCTTCTCGTTACGAATCCGGTACAGCACCTCCCCGAACTCCCCGCAGACGATCATGAAGCGGAGGATATCGCACTCTCCCTCGCACGACTTCCCCGCGAGTACTATGAAGTGACCTATGATGCAGCATCCGACAGTGCGTACCTAGTCCGCGTGTGCGTGGAGGGTAGCATCACTGACTACCTCGAGGTTGCCGGTAGCACACTTCAAACAGAGCATCCGCAGTAGACTGTGATTGACACTGTCCATGTACTGCGTGGCAGGGTGCTTATCCACAGGGTGGAGTTGACGGTGTACGTTCGTTCACCTACACTGTACCTATATCAGCTAACACACCTCCTATGAGCAAGCACACTGTAGCACGTGAGATAGAGCGAGAGCTCGAGCGGATCAACGACCGTATTGATCGCGCAATCATTCGGGGCAGGTCGTACACGGGCGAGGCGCGGCGCCATCGCGAGCTCCTCGCGACGTTGTCCCACCTCGTGCACGAGGAGGTGCCGGTCGCACGCACGGCCCGCCCGGTGCGTCACAGCCCGGTGCGCCGGAGCCTCACGGGGGGCGTGTTCTCCCGCCTCCTCGGCATCGGTGTAGCAGCCTAATCATTACGTATGGACCACGCGCAGCAACTCGCCGCATTCTATCGCTCACACCGCCGCATGCCTGGGTATAGCGAAATGTGCACGCTCTTTGGGTTTGCATCGAAGAATGCGGTCGCGAAGGTAGTCGATAGGCTCGTCGAGGCGGGTGTGGTACACAAAGATGCGCGTGGCAAGCTCATTCCGCACGCGCTCGGCGACGAGGTGCCCCTCCTGGGTTATGTCGAGGCCGGTTTTCCCTCACCTGCCGAGGAGCATACCCTCGACCGGGTGACGATGGATGACCTTCTCCTGGGTGCTCGCGAGCATCTGTACCTCCTCCGGGTAAAGGGGCTCTCGATGGTGGACGCCGGTATCTTCGAGGGCGACCTTCTCCTCGTGGAGCGTACAGAGCGAGCCCACACCGGTGACATTGTCGTCGCAAACCTTGACGGGGAGTGGACCGTTAAATATCTACGAGAGAAGCAGGGGAAGCGGTACCTCGAGGCGGCAAACGAGGCATACCCCGATCTCTGGCCCAGTGAGTCGCTCACTATCGGTGGCGTTGTGCGGAGTGTCATCCGCACGTACGGGCGGTGACACTCGTGGCGTACGCGACTAACACCCACACTATGCAGCAGAGCACCATCGTCTATGTTCCGTGGCACGAGCGTGGGCAACGCGGTGTGCAGGCGTACCGAGCGGGGAGGCTTTCACCGGGTGCGCCGCAGAGTACTCTAGACAGCGTTCCCCGCTACCTGCGTGTTGCACCGGTACTACCGTCCGCCGTCATTATTGTGCGGGTGGTTGGGTCGCGCGACATGGTGCTATCGGCCCCAATGTGCGAGGTGGTGGAGAACCCCTATCTCGGTGTGCAAGCGGGTGACGTGCTCACCGTTTCCTGCGGAGGGGAGCCCAAGGTGGGGAACCTCGTCCTTGTGGTGCGTGGCGACGCGCGCATGCTCTGCCGGCTCACCGAGCACGAGGGGGTGCGGTATTTCGTGTGGGGGCAGCGGATGCGCGAACGAGAGGAGTTGCGGAGCGGGTCGCAGGTGTGGGGTGTTGTCTCATCACTCTCCCGAAGCCTCTAGGCTGCAGAAAGAGGCAGCCCTGCAGCTTTAGGGCAGCAGGGCAGTACTTAGGCGCACCCAAGGTGGTCGTCAGGTGCCGACTCGTCATGGAGGACGCCAAGGGTGCGGAGTACCCTAACACAGAAGCCCCGTACGGTTGCCTGGGGGAGCGATGTCGGAGCGGAAACGTTGTGCGGGACGTGGGGAACGTCCCCGTACGGCTCGTTGTGCGGATGGGGGTGATGGTAGCGCGCCGTGAATGCGCGCACGAACGTGTTCATAGTGTCCTCCTCGTCAGTGCCCAATTCCACACTAGCAATGGTGGGCTGTGTCGGTCAAGCGCCGTCGTGCAGCAGCCACTGTGCTACACTAGCCTACATGGGCGAGGTGCGTATCGAGCAATCATGGCGGGATGTACTCGGCGATGAGTTTTCTTCAGCATATTTCGCCAACCTCACCGCATTCGTCCGTGCTGCGTACACCGCGAGTACCACGGTGTACCCACCGCCGAGGCTCATCTTCAACGCATTCGACCGGTGCCCGTTCCCCTCGGTTCGTGTTGTCATCCTCGGCCAAGATCCCTACCATGGTGTAGGACAGGCGCACGGCCTCTGCTTTTCGGTGCCTGATGGTGTGCGGATCCCCCCATCACTTGCAAACGTGTATCGGGAGCTCCACGACGACCTCGGTGTGGTGCCCCCGCCGAGCGGTAACCTCGAGCGGTGGGCAGACCAGGGAGTACTCCTCCTCAACGCCACGCTCACCGTGCGTGCGAGCGAGCCCGGCAGCCACCAGGGCAAGGGTTGGGAGCGCTTCACGGATGCGGTGGTGCGCGCGCTCAACGACCAGCGTGAGCACCTCGTTTTCATGCTCTGGGGTGCCTATGCGAAGGCAAAGGGCGAGCATATCGACCGGTCTAAGCACCTCGTCCTCGAGGCGGCGCACCCCTCGCCGTATAGCGCACACAGCGGCTTCTTTGGATGTCGACATTTCAGCAAGACCAATGCATACCTGCAAGAGCAGGGGCATCCACCGATCGTGTGGTGAGGGGGTTGCGCCGTATACATAGAGACCCACGTACACCACCACGTCAAGGTTTTCGTTGACACACCTCCCTGAGCCGCATATACTATAGGCCGTATGCTGCTACATCGGCCCGATGAAAATGATGTCGTGCTCGACGCTGATACCCGCGACGAGGTGGTTGCAGAGGAAACCGAGCTTGGCGAAGCGGCGCTCAAAGACCGGCTCAAGGCACTGCGCGCCGAGCTCATGGCGTGCACCAAGGAGCGTGACGAGCACCTCGCTGGCTGGCAGCGTGCGAAAGCAGACCTCGTGAACTTTCGTAGAACGGTAGAGGAGGATCGAGTACGGGACGTGGCGCGTGCGCGCGTACGCACGATACGGGCGCTCGTGCCGGTATTCGACAGCCTCGAAGGCGCCATGAGCGGCGCGGCGTGGAACGCGCTCGAGCGCACGTGGCGCGAGGGTATGGAGCGTGTCACGAAGCAGCTCGCGGATGCTCTTGCCCAGGAAGGGGTCGTCGCATTCGGCACCGTTGGCGATCCATTCGACCCCGCGTACCACGAGTGCGTGAGCGTCGTTGCAGCAGAGGACGCCGCCACAGACCACACGGTTGCCCAGGTGCTCCAGAGGGGGTATCGCGTCGGCACGGAGGTGGTGCGACCGGCAAAGGTGGTGGTGTTCCAAACAAAAGCCACCCATGACTTATCAACCGCATAACCAATGAACATATGGCAAAGATACTCGGCATAGACCTCGGTACCACGAACTCTGCAATGGCAATTGTTGAGAGCGGTGAGCCCCGTATCATCGAGAATGATGAGGGGAACCGCACGACGCCCTCCGTCGTCTCCATCAGCAAGACGAAAGAGCGGGCGGTCGGCGTCATCGCGAAGCGTCAGGCGGTGACGAACCCGCAGAACACCATCTACGGCATCAAGCGTTTCATCGGGCACAGTTTTGAGGAGGGTGCGGTGCAGAAGGACAAGGCGATCGTACCCTATGAGGTGAAGCGCGCCGACAACGGTGGTGTACTCATCCGCATGGGCGACAAAGACTACCGTCCCGAGGAAATAAGCGCGATGATCCTCCAGAAGCTCAAGACCGACGCGGAGCTGGGTGACCTGTTCAAGGCGGCCGGGGTCAAG
>CAZMPG010000028.1:0-15886 GCA_964568345.1 uncultured Candidatus Saccharibacteria bacterium
CCGCTCCCCGGCGGAGGCGTCGCCGAGGTGAAGCTCGACTTCGAGACGATCCGCGTCCTGGGCGAGGTGGCACGGTCCTACGGTCTCGCCGGCGCCGTGCAGCATGGCGCGAGCACGCTGCCCGACTCCCTCTTCCACCGCTTCCCCGAGGTCGAGACGGCCGAGATCCACCTGGCGACGGGCTTCCGGAACGCGCTCTACGAGCACCCGGAGTTCCCGGCGGACCTGCATCGCGAGATCGAGGAGTGGTGCTTCGCGAACGCCGCCGACGAGCGCAAGGAAGGCCAGACCGACCAGCAGTTCGTCTACACGTCGCGCAAGAAGGCGATCGGACCGTTCAAGCGCCAGCTGTGGGACCTGCCGACGAAGGATGCGATCCTCGCATCGCAGGCCGAGAAGATCGCCTACCTGTACGACCAGCTCCGCGCCCCCGCCGCTACGAGCACGTGCTCCGGCACCCACCCCACCGTTCCGTCGTATGTCGTGACCTGCCACCAGTACACCTCATCCACGCGACTCGGCACCCCTGCGATCGTCGCCTCCTCCCCCTCGCCGAGCTCCGCGACCGGTAAGCCACCACCAGCGCGGTCGTACGCATTCACGGGGCTTGTGGCGCGCACGCGCATGCCGGCGTGCCAGTCCTGCTCGCTCGAGCCGGTGAGAACGTCCTCCGCCACCCACCCATCGGTCAAGCCTTCCCCATCAACGTACCACCAGCGCGAGCCGTGCGCGTACTCCGGGCCGTGCCCGATACGGGCGACGACGCCAGAACGCAGCGTGCCCTGTGACACGATGCCACCGGGGATGTTCCAGAGGTCGGTCGGCACGAGCGCTTGCACGTGCCCGCCGACGTCGGTGCCGGCGAGATCCCCTTTGCCTGCGACGATGAGCGATGTGGCTTCGACCCACCCCTCCGTACCCTCGGTGTCGCGCACCCGGAGCGCACGGTACCCGAACGGGCCGGAGCGCTGCCCCTCGACGAGGGTGAGGCGCGCTCCCGGGGGAAACGCCGACGTGCTCCCCGTAGAGCTGTCGCTCTCGTACGGTGCCTCTTCGAGCGTTACGACGTCCGTCCCCACGGGGGTGTCTTCGTCCACCGCAACACCAGCGACGAGCGGGGTGAGCCCGAGCGATATGCCGAGGTGCTCCTCGAGCACTCCGGGGAGGCGCTGGAGCGCCTGCCCCACGATGAGGAAGGCGATGAGTGCGAGGAACACGTCCTCGATTGTTACCTGCTTCGTCGTACTCTCCTCTGCCATGAGGCTATTCTACACCACCGCGGCGTATCGGCGCGTGCGGCACGCGCACCCCGCGCCCCGGCGCACTACCGAGGCTCACCGGTCACCGCCGCGCCGAGCGCGAAGAGCGTCGTCTCCGCACGCTCCGGCGCCATGAGCTGCAAGCCGACGGGGAGCGTGTCTGCCTCGCGCATCACCGTGCCGCACGGCACCGAGAGAGCGGGTACGCCGATGATGTTCGCAGATACGGTGAAGACATCCTCGAGGTACATTGCGAGCGGGTCGGTCGTCTTCTCCCCTACCCTGAAGGCAGGCGACGGCGTCGTCGGGGTAGCGATAGCATCCACCGTCTCAAACGCCGCACGCGCATCGGCCCGGATACGCTCACGGGCGATCATCGCGGTGCGGTAGAAAGCATCGTAGTAGCCCGAGGAGAGCACGTACGTACCGAGGAGGATGCGGCGGCGCACCTCCTTCCCGAAGCCGCTGCCACGCGATTGGCGATAGTCGTCTATGCGGTCGGCGCCATCCACGTGGAGCCCGTAGCGCACCCCATCGAAACGCGCCAGGTTCGCGGAGACCTCCGCGGGCATGATGATGTAGTACGTCGCGAGCGAGCGATCTATCGTCGGGAGCTCGATGTCCACAATGCGGTGCCCCGCTGCTTCGAGCTTCGCAAGGCCCGCCTCAAACGCGGCGAGGACGTCGGGGTCAACGCCTTTTGCGAGGAATGCGCGCGGCACGCCGATCGTATACGTCGCCTTCGACATGGGAGGATCGGCGTCGGGAAGCGACGTTGCATCCAAGGGGTCATGGCCGCGGATGACCTCGAAGAGGAGCTCTGCATCAGCGACCGTGCGGGTGAGCGGCCCGATAACGTCGAGCGAGGAGCCCATCGCCATGAGCCCGTGGCGCGACACGCTCCCGTACGTCGGCTTGAGGCCCACGATCCCGCAGAATGCTGCCGGCTGGCGTATCGAGCCGCCGGTGTCCGAGCCAAGCGCCGCCGGCGCAAGGTCGCCTGCAACCGCTGCCGCAGACCCTCCCGACGAGCCACCCGGCACCCGTCCGGGTGCGAGCGGGTTCTTCGTAGGGCCGAATGCGCTCTTCTCTGTCGAGGAGCCCATCGCAAACTCGTCCATGTTGGTGCGGCCGAGGAAGATGGCTCCAGCTGCCTTGAGGCGCGCGATTGCCGTCGCATCGTACGTCGCGCGGTAGTGTTCGAGCATCTTCGACGCAGCGCTCGCTGTCTTGCCGCGGATGAGGATGTTGTCCTTGATGGCAAGCGGCACGCCGAGGAGCGGCTGTGCATCGCCAGCGGCGATACGGGCGTCAGCTGCCTGTGCCTGCGCGCGCACGTCGTCGTACACCTCGAGGTACGCGTGGAGGTCGGGGTTACGAGCGGCGATTGCTCCGAGGTAGCTGTCGGCAAGCTCCACCGCGGAGACCTGCTTCGCGGCGAGGAGCGCGCGGGCTTCTCGGACGGTGTGGGGGGTGGGGGTCATAGCGAGAGGATCTTCTTCACCCGGAGGTACTCGCCGTCGCGGTCGGGGGCTTGAGAGAGGATCTCCTCGGTGTATGCGCGCGGGGCATTCGTCACGACGTCGTCGCGCAGCACGTTTCGGAGCGTTGGCACCTGCGGCGTACCCTGGTCGGCAGCAAGCGACTGGACTTCAGAGACATAGCCGAGGATGGCGCTTATCTCGCTCGCGAGCATGTCGAGCTCGGCTTCGGGCACCGCAATGAGCGCGAGCTCTGCAAGCTTGGTAATGTCGGCGCGGGTGATCATGGGCAGACTATAGCACGACGATGGGCGGTAGACTACGGAGGGGACGGGAGATACTGTTTCCAGTGTCTATGGTCTATCGTCCCGCCGCACCCTTTCGAGAAATTCCTCCTCACTGAGCACCTCGACACCGAGTGTACGCGCTTTCGCCACCTTGCTCCCCGGCTTCTTGCCGGCGACAACAAAGCTCGTTGCACGGGACACGCTCCCCGTAGCGCTGCCGCCGAGACTGCGGATGAGCTCCTCGGCCTCCTCGCGGGAATATGCGGCAAGCGTGCCGGTAACGACGACCGTTGTTCCGGTGAGTAGACCCTCGCGCGGCTGCTCCCCGGGTGTGGCAATACGGAGCTCGGGGAGGAGCTTAGCGAGGAGCTTCTTGTGCACCGGATCAATGAACCACTGTACGACCGATGCGGCAACAATAGGGCCGATGCCGCCAACCGCCTCGAGCTCCTCGCGCGATGCGCCGCCAAGCTTTTCCATGGTGCTGAAGTGTAGAGCGAGGTCGCGCGCCGTCTCCTCGCCCACATGCTCGATAGAGAGACCGGTGAGAAGACGTGCGAGGGTCGTCTCCCGCGCATGGTCAATACCCCTGAGGAGATTGCGCACCGCTTTCTCCTTGAAGCCGGGGAGGCCCGTGAGGTCCCCTTCGCTGAGGCGGAAGAGGTCGGCGGGGGTCGAGATGAGCCCCCGCTCGAGGAGGAGGTCCACGATCTCCGGCCCGAGCCCATCAATATCGAGGGCCTTCTTGGAGACGAAGTGGTGCATGCGGCGGGCAACTTGCTCAAATGAATCTCGGGATACGCAGCGCCACGCGACCGCCCCCGGTACTCGCTCGATAGCACCATCGCCGCCGCACGCCGCCACGTGCGTGGGGAAGCGGTAGGGCCGCTCGCGCCCGCTCCGCAGGTCTGGTAGCGCCGCGACGATCTCGGGTATCACGTCCCCCGCTTTCTGGAGGATGACCGTGTCGCCGATACGCACATCGAGCCGCTGTATCTGGTCTTCGTTGTGAAGCGTCGCCCGTGAGACGACCGATCCAGCGACCCGCACCGGGGTGAGCACCGCAACCGGCGTGAGCACCCCAGTGCGCCCGACCTGGAGTACAATGTCCTCCACCCGCGTCGTCACCTGCTCCGCGGGAAACTTGTACGCCACGCCGAAGCGCGGCGCGAGCGCGGTGTAGCCGAGAGTGTGCTGGAGGGAGACATCATTCACCTTGAGCACCACGCCATCAAGATCATACGGAAGAGTTGCGCGCTTCTTCTCGGCACTTTGATAGAAGCGCTCTACCTCACCCACAGTGCCGCACACCGCGTGTGCATCGTTTACGGGAAAGCCGAGCGAAGCAAGGTATGCAAGCTCCTCCGCTTGGGTTGCTGGCTCTTCGCCGCGTACGCCCCTGTCCGACCCGACGCCATGAACCGTCGAAGCAGCGATGCGGTCTATGTCGTAGATGAACGCACTGAGCCGACGCCCCGCGGTAACTCCCGGGTCGAGCTGGCGGAGGGATCCTGCGGCGGCGTTCCTGCAGTTCGCAAAGAGTGGCTCACCGCGCTCCCCGCGCTCGACGTTGATGCGAGCAAGCTCGCTCCGCGGCAGCCACGCTTCCCCACCCACAATGATACTCACCGGCTCAGTAAGCCGCTGCGGCAATGCCCGAATGGTGCGGAGATTTGCGGTGATGTCCTCACCCACCTCGCCGTTGCCCCGCGTCGCTCCACGCACGAAGACGCCGCGTTCGTAGGTGAGCACGATCTTAAGGCCGTCTATCTTGTGCTCCGCACAGAGCGTGAGCGTGGCGCTTGCGGCCCCCTCCTTCTCAAGGTATCGCAGCGCGCGGTCGCGCCATGCGGCGAGCTCCTCCTCGGTAAACACGTTGTCGAACGACCACTGCCGCACCTCGTGCCGCACCTTGGCAAACTCACGCTGCGGCGCGCCGCCGACCCTTTCTGACGCGCTGCCGGCAACCCAGAGCGAGGGGTGTGCTGCTTCAAGCTCGCGGAGCTCCCGTATGAGCGCATCGTATGCTTCGTCGCTTATTTCCGGAGCATCCTGCTCGTGGTAGCGCTTCTGGTGGTACGCCACGAGCTCGCGGAGCCTTGCGACACGTTCTTGAACGGTCTTTGAGATCCGTGCCATGGGGGAAGGATAACATGCCGCGAGAGAAAAGTGCTAAGAGAAAAGAGGAAGGGACGGATTGATACCGTGCTGTTTCTTTTCACTTTTCTCTTATTACTTCCCTCTTCTCTCCGTACCTTTTCTCTACAATCCAACGAACGCCCCAAGCGTAAAGCCAGTGAAGTACACGATCGCAGTACCGATAACGAGGAATGGGCCGAAGGGGATTTCGGAGTGGAGCGAGAGGGGCGAGAGGAAAGAGGAGAGAGGAGAGAGGAGAGAGCCGGAACAAACACGGCCGGCGAGGCGCTGGAGCGCCATGAGGGAGAGCGACACCGCGGCGCCAATCCAGAAGGCAAACATGATAGCCGAGCCGCCGCCCTGAAGGCCAAGCAGCCAGCCGATGCCGAGTGCGAGCTTGCCGTCGCCGAGGCCGATCCACCGCCCGCCGGACACCTTCCAGAGGAGGTAGAAGGGGAGGAAGAGGAGGGGGCCGGCGAGGATGGGAGAGAGAAGGGAAAAGTAAAAAGAGAAAAGAGGAAAGGAAAAAGGGAAAAGGGAAACGGATGAGACAATGGACGAAAGACTGTGGGAGGAGAGCGAGGAAGAGAGTGTGGGGAGTGTGCCGACGACGAATGCGATCGCGGCAAAGGTGTACGAGAGGCGGTCGGGGATGAGCGTAGTGCGAAGGTCGTAGACCAGTATGGCGATGAGGAGGGACCACGCGGTGAGAGAAAAGAGAAAAGAGAAAAGAGAAAAGAAGCACGATGACGACATAGACGAGCACTGGAGCGTGCCGTGAGTGAGGTACACCGCCACAAAAGTGAGCGCGGTCGCAAGCTCGACCAGGGGGTACTGGGGGGAGATACGGGCTTTACACGTGCGGCAGCGGCCAAGCTGGAGGAGGTAGGAGAAGACGGGTACGAGCTCGTACCAGCGGAGCTGCGCACCGCAAGACATGCAGCGGCTCCGCCCGCCGAGCGACTCTTCCCTTTCGCCCCGGAGCACTACGACATTGAGGAAGCTTCCTACCGCGAGGCCAAGGAGGGAGATGAGGGTTAGTGGGAGTACGCTTTGGTCAAGCATAGTTATGGTATAACCTCACCATGCCGTACCCACACAGCCTATCCTGTCGCCATGAAGTGCGGTTGTGAGGGAGTGGTGGTGCGGGTGCTTGTGGGTAAAATATCGCATCTCGTTGTTCCCTCCCCCTTATCAAGGATGATGCGGGGAGGGATTGCTGGTTGCTGCGAAGAGCCCGCCGCCCCACCTCCTTGGTCAAGAGATAGGGTTCCACTCTAGGCCTACCGCAGTTTCAACAGGTCTAATTTTTCCAAGATACCGAGAATCGCGTCCTGCAGCGCAGCGTATGAGCTGGAATGTACATAGTACTCTGGATTTGACGCAAGACGATCGCGCATCCATGATTCGTTCTGCAGCGTACCGACCGAAATCACCGCGATGGTAATGCCTTCTGCCTTAATAGCATCAACGGTCATCTGCGCATTGCAGATAGCCTGGTAGGGGGATTGACCGCCCGTGAGGTACGGGTACAGGTTTTGTGCCAAGGGGCCACTATCGTAGCAACGATCATAGACGCCATACTCCGTGAGGCATCCTGTATCGCCCAATGGTGCCGCTATGGTCTGAAAAAACAGCGTACCGCCAGCTTGATTATCCGCCTGCTGAACTGCCCCGGAAACACCATCGTCATACTTTGTGCAAGTTACCGTTGGTGTTCCTAGGTGTCGTACGAACGCATTTGGCTCACCATCGGTAATAATGATGATGAAGTCCGGCTCTGTTAGATCTGGCCTATCACGAACCGTGGGTTGGCTCGGCAAACCTCCTGAGAGATCCGGCCCATTTACTACGCGCGCCTCGAATGTTCCTGGACCATATGAACCGTACTGCTGTGCAGGGTAATATTTCCCCATGAGTTCTGCGCTGGCAACAGCAAGACCCAGCGAGAGGTTGGTGTGCGCTTTACCGGAAACGAGACCGTTCACCATATCTGTAGGTACACCAATTGCACCGAGACGGGTTTCTGGTATACGGATACACCCAGGAAGACTGCTCGGGCAATACTCGGGAGAGGTGTCGGAGTCAGGTAATCCAACAGTGCTTGTGCCACTGCCAAATGTCACGATACCGACATGTGGCGACGGTGTGTTGTCTTTAAAGACTGTCAGACTGTTGATGAGGGCGTCGCGGAGATTGAGCCAATCACCATCGTAGGGTGCTGAACGGCTGCCTTCAATACTTCCCGAACGGTCTACCACAAACATCACATCAGCGGCACCGGCAGTCTGGTAGCTGTACTCCTGGTATCGCTCCGAGGTTCTCGAAGAAGCATCTTTATTGTCGCTAAACCCGGAAACCAATATCCTGCCGATGAAGCAGCTGGTGCATCCAGCGACATCGCGTACCACCGACACGTCAACTCCCCCAAGCCCATGGTTTGTGCTGTCTGCCCAGATAGTGAACGAGGAGGTGGCGTAACCGCCAGATTCTGGTGTAACAACAATGTCTGTATTCGGGATAGTAGCATTGTTACAGCTTATCGAAGGCAAAGTCCCGGGAGAAAATAGGTACTTCGCATCCTTCCGCAGCCAGTACTTCACGCAGCCGACCGCATCCTCGGCGGTGTAGAGCGCCCGCACCGCATCGGAACGCTGGCCGGCCGAGCGCACCGCGCGGAGCGCAAACGCGCCGACCGCAAGCGAGGTGAGGAGCACGATGGACGTAATGAGCATCACGAGGAGCATCGAAACGCCGCGGGTATGCGTGTGCGGAGTGTGTGACATGGGACGTGTCTCTAGTATATCGTACGGTGGGTATCTCCTCCTATCGGTCGGAAGGTAACAACTCAACTATTCCCAGCATACCATCTTCGAATAACCGTTTCGCGTCGTCATTGCGAGGAGCTTGCGACGAAGCAATCCACGGGTATACCCCATGCGGTACGCATTATGGATTGCTTCCCGCCACACTCCGCTCGCGGCTAAAGGCCTGCGGTCATCCCGTCTGTGGCGGGGGCCTGCCCCGCCACAGGCGTTGGCTCGCAAAGACAAGAAAATCCGCCGGTGTGCTCACACCCACCAGGAACAGCTGAATGATTGCGTCGGATGCACACCACTCCCAAGATCCGCCCCCTCATCCTGGAGATTGAACCTACCAAATGAGAGGGTGATGCTAATTCGCGTAGAGGTTGAAGGTGAGCGGCACCGCGTACGAGCGCGAGCCTTCGGTCCACGATACGGTCACCGTGACTTTCGCCTCCTCGTAGGTTGCGTCGTCAGTATCAAGATTGATGGGTAGCACGGTGATGGATCGGGAAAACTTAGTGGGGGTAGTATTACTGCCCACTGTATGAGTGTAATACCCGCCAGTCGTAAGGTGCAGTGCGCATGTACCACCGCACGATGACAGGTTCTCATACCCAATCCTTCCTGTCTCTACCATGCACGGCGTCGTGGAGTTGGGGCATCCCGACGTACCGGATACTCCGTCGAGCCACCCTGCTCCGCTTCGCTTGTTGTACACGATCTTTGCGACGATGTACTCCATAGCATCCTGCGCGAGGTAGGTCGCCGTCACCTGATCGGTAGAAGCGCGGATGCCTCCCATCGAGCGCGAGAGGAGCCCGAGCACCGCGGTGAAGATGGCGGCCGCAACGCCAACCGCAATGATGGCTTCGGTGAGAACGATACCGCGAGCTTGAGAGCGATGAGTGATGAGTGATGAGTGATGAGGAACGCGCGTGCTGAAAACCGTGTTACTTGCTTCTTTTCTCTTTTCTCTTTTCTCTCGCTTCCAACACACGCCTCGCCAGTGAGCTCGCCGGGATGCCAGACGGTAGGTAGAAAGTTTATGCATACGCATTTAGTCGAACCTACTCGTGAGCGTGGTCTGCACCGTCGTGTCGCCAGCGCCGAGCACGGGTGTTGCTGGCCGTGCAGTGAGCGAGAGGAAGATGCGGGATGGTTCACTGTCGGTGTCACCACCGTACTCCGCGGCAAATATCCTGCTCACGGTGATGTTAGGAGAGGTTATGGATGTCGGCGTACTCCCCTCCACCTGCTTTATGACTCCGCCGCTACTAAAGCTGTAGGTGACCTTCGCCGCACCCTGACTGTTGATGTCAGCGACGCGATTCAGTTCTACCGTGCAGGGGCCATTTGCTCCCGTCGTGCACACGCCAGATACCCCATACCCCCCGCTCACCCGCGCCTCGCGCGATATATCCTCGAGGAGGAAGGCGAGCTCGGCGGCAACGTCGGCCGAGGTGTTGTTCGCGCGGTACGACTTCTGCGCACTCAAGAAGGTGCCGACAAGGAGCACCATCGTGGTCGAGATGACGAAGAGCGCCACCATGAGCTCTACGATCATCGTCCCCCGCTGGCGGATACGGGCGCATTTCTTTTCGCAGTCCTGTTCCCCTGCTCTGTTGCAGCGGCAACGCTGTCTTTGCGAGGAGCATCCCCGCAGGGTGCGACGAAGCAGTCCAGGAACCGTCACGAACGTGGTGCGTTCGCTGGTTTGCTTCGTCGTGCCTCCTCGCAAAGACAGCGACGCGACTTGATGGTCAGGTTTAGTTGACATAGATGAGGCCGTTTTCCTGCACGGTGACTGTCTTTGATTGCAACTGCGAACCGGAACCGATGGAAAGTGTGATGTCGAGTCTCGCACCTGACGCACCCGCACTATCCCAAATGTATACCTTGTTCACCCCGCGACGAAAGTGGATGCTAGCAGACAGCCCATTGGATAGTCCGGTCACCGTGACGCCGGAAGGGAGTGTGCTCGTCTCCACCACATTTGGAGTTGCGGCGCTGTATGCATCGGTACTCGCCGCCGGAGTCGTCCCCCGCCCCCCATACACAATCACCTGGTTCGAGCCTTGCGCCAGATACACGCCGTATCCCTTGTCGAACCGCGCAGATGTCGTGTCGGTAGTGCCATTCGGCACGTACTCCATGCCACTGCTCCCCTTCGCTTGTGTCTCCGAGAGTATCGAGCGCACCTGCCGCGCCGCCGTCTCGAGCTTGATGAGGTCGCGCGAGGAAGCGTTCACCGCCACGAGCATCGAGGCAAGGCCCGCGAGAATAGCGACGGTGGTGACAAGCTCAATGATGGTGAAGCCACGGGGCACAGGAGAGAGAAAAGAGAAAAGAGAAAAGAGAAAAGAAATGGCGCGCCGTCGTCCCGTTCTTGTCACTTTTCTCTTTTCACTTTCCTCTCGTCATCATACGCCCTCCCGACACCCCAAGAAACCACGCTGGTGCGGGTGGTGTGGATAGTGCAGAGAAACCAGAAAAGGGACCGGGTACCTTTATTTCCTAGCTGCCCTTGCAGAAGTAGTAAGGTGCAGAGGTGTCAGTACACGACAACGTGACGCCCGTGGGAGCGGTATCGAGATCATCACGGAGAGCGGGATTATCCATCTCTAACGTAGCCTGAATGGCATAGGCAGAGTACGATGGTGCATTCGTAGCATACGTGTAATTTTTAGCTGGAGATTGTGGATCGGTTGGCAACTGGCCGCCGTTCAGAAAGCTCGCTAACGTGACACCGCTCGGACAACTGCCGTTGTTTGCTGTCGTCACCAGCGACGCGGGAAACTGTTTACATGCGTTGTAGTACAAGTCGAGCGCAATCGCAATTTGTGATATCTCTGCGATTCGCTCGGAATCGCGCGCTTTTGCCCGTGAACTACCAAGAGACACAACGGTGACCGAGGAGAGGATACCGATGATCGCGATCACCGTTATGAGCTCGAGGAGGGTGAAGCCGCGAGCCGTGTTGCTACCCTGTGTGGTTTTCATACCCACATCCTAACGGTTGGAAGCGCTGCCGACAAGCCCTCTGTGCACACCAAACCAAAGTCGGTGCCTGGCACCAATTACCTATAGTGGCAGTCGTACCGTGCTACGAGTTCCCTGCCACACACCCCGTGTTCGTACATGAAATATACCGTGTACCCGCTGTATTCTTCGCACAGAAACGAAAGCTGTGATCGCCCACATCCCCGTCGAATACACACTTGCCCGAGGTATCCCCATACTCCCACCCATCAGAAAGCGGGTATGGCCATACTTCCCGATTTGCACACATACGTGGCGATGGTGGTACGGCAGGGGGAGTATCCAAGTTCGCAACATCGTCAGCGCACACTACAGCAATAATCTGGGCGCTTCGTAATGCTGAAAGCGCACCCGCCTCCTTAGCTGGCGTGCGTGAACCAGAGAGGGATACGACGACGACCGAGGCAAGGATGCCGATGATCGCAACCACAACAAGAAGCTCGATGAGGGTGAAGCCGCGAGACATGAGACGAGAGATAAGAGAAAAGAACGGAACAGTGCTACATCACCTCTTTTCTCTTATCTCTCCGTAATCATACACGATCCATGTAGCTCAATAAACCACGCCAACGTATGTAGTGTGGACAGCATCAGTGACGAGATCATCGCGTCTCGTTTTATACAGGGTGCAAGAAAACAGACGGGTGAACCGTCCGTTTTCTGCCCTATCACACCTTCCTTTGGGTCGAGACTGTGGTCTTGGCTCATACACCACCCATTTTGGGAAATACATGTGCCTAACCGTGCCTAACCCCGATTCTAACTATGACATTGTTGGGCAATAAACCTGCGTACTAGCTTGTGGTGCAGCCAGAGATGGTGCATGTGACGGTGTTTCCAGACGTAGCACTTGCTGCCGAATACGTGAAGTCGGTTCCTGCTTGATTCGCGGCAACGGTGTATGTCCAGTCTCCGGGCAGGTCTGGCCATGCATCTCCAGATGCAGGATTACACATATCGCCACCGCCATCCGTATTACTTGTCGGCACCTGAATCGTACCAGCCCCATCAACACAGGCCGTAGCGACTGGCACTGTGCTACGCATGCTTGACTGTGCTGCAGCTGTTCGCGCACGCTCGCGCTGGCTACCCAACCCTGCCAATACCACGCTCGCGAGGATACCAATGATCGCGATCACGACGAGGAGCTCGATGAGGGTGAAACCTCGACTAACCTTAGTGTGCATATCGTTCTGTTATGTTAAATGCGGGGCGCTACTAATAAATAAAAGGTTGTGCGAGGCCCCTACTACTCACCCGTAATAGTAGCGGAGTGCGCGGGCGGGGGGAAGCGAGAGAAGCGACAGGGTGTGGATAACGAGATGCGGGAGAGAAAAGAGGAAAGTAAAAAGAAAAAAGGAACAACGTGCCACCGCTCCGTTCTTTGCTCTTTTCTCTTATCACTTTTCGCTCATTTCACTGTATCGTCATCGTCACGCTGTAGATTGGGATGAGTACCGATGCGACAAGCACGCCGACCCCGCCCGCAAGGAGGAGGATCATGATCGGCTCGATGAGCCCCACCATCGTGTCTACCGCCTGCTCCACCTCGCGGTTGTAGAAGCGGGAGAGCGTCTGGAGGATGTTGCCGAGCTCGCCCGTCTCCTCGCCAACCTTGATCATCTGCACCATGATCTGCGGTATCTCGGGGTGGCTGCTGAACGCGCCGGAAATAGAGGCGCCGTTCTTGATGTCCTCCCGGGCCTTGAGGAGAGCGCGGTTGTAGTGCACATTCTCCACCGTCGCCGCGGTGATATCGAGCGCCTGTACGATAGCGATGCCGCTCTCGAGCATGGTGCTCAGGTTGTCGGCTATCCGCGCGAGGTAGAGCCGTCGGTAGAGGCTGCCGACCACCGGGATGCCCACCTTGAGATTGTCGAAGTAGTCGCGCCCCGAGGGAGTCCGTGCATACCACCACAGCGCCGCCACGATCCCCGCGAGGAGGAAGAAGACGTACACTCCGAAGTTCACGAAGAAGTCGCTGATGCCCATGACGATGCGCGTGTAGATCGGTATCTGCGCGCCCGCTTCTCGTATCATACCCGTCAGCTTCGGGATGACGTACACGAGCATGAGCACCATGACGCCGATGAAAGTGGCAATAATGAATGCAGGGTAGACGAGCGCGTGCTGCGCCTTTGAGGTCACCGCATGGCTCCGCTCGATGTACGCCGCGAGGTGCTCGAAGGTCTGCTCGAGGCGGCCTGACTCTTCGCCCGCAAGCACCATGTTGCAGTAAAAGGAGGAAAAGAGGCGGGGGTGCTTCGCGAGTGCCTTGCTTATGGAGAGGCCGCCCTGGATGTCGTCGGCAACCGCAAGGAGCATCCGCTGCATGACCGGATTCGCCGCTTCGGTGCCGAGCATCTTGAAGACGCGGAGCGCGCTTACCTGCGCCTGGAAGAGGGTTGCTATCTGGCGCGAGAGCACCACGAGCTCCTTCGCGCTCACCCGCTCAAACCAGGTGATGTTCTTGTCGAGAAGCGATGCCTTGTCCGCACGCTCGATGCTCGTGATGACGAGGCCGTTGCGCTGGAGCGCGGCTATCGCGGTGTCCTCGTTGGTCGTTTCGATGGTGCCCTGCTGCTCGACACCCTCGGCGTTGATGACTTTGTAGGAGAAGAGCATGGGGAGAGAAAAGCAGAAAGAGGAAAGAGAAAAGAAAGTAGAAAGAGGAAAGTAAGAAGAAGAAAGGGGAAAGAACGGAGTGGTAGCACGTCGTTTCTTTTCTCTTTCTACTTTTCTCTTTTCTCTTTCATAGTAACCGCTCCATCGCCTTGGGGTCTACGGCGGCGGCGAGGGCGCTCTCGATCGTGATCTCTCCGGCGCGCACGAGGCGGGTCAGCGTCGCGTTCATGCTGATCATGCCCTCGTCGGAGCCCGTCTCGATCATGGTGTCTATCTCGTGCGTACGCTTCTCGCGGATCATGTTGGCGACCGCACGGGTGTTGATGAGGAGCTCGTAGGCGGGTACGAGGCCGCCCGCTATCCGCGGGATGAGCCGCTGGGAGAAGATGCCCGAGAGGCTCGCGGCGAGCTGTACGCGGATCTGGTCCTGCTGGTGGGAGGGAAAAGAGTCTACAATGCGGTCTATGGTCTGCGGCGCATTGTTGGTGTGGAGGGTCGAGAAGACGAGGTGGCCCGTTTCCGCGGCAGTCACCGCAGCACCGATGGCCTCATGCCCACGCATCTCCCCCACGAGGATGACGTCCATATCCTGGCGGAATGCGGCGTAGAGGCCCGCCTCGAAAGAGAGCGTGTCGAGCCTGACCTCGCGCTGATCTATGACACACTGCTTCGGGGTGTAGATGTACTCGATGGGGTCCTCGATCGTCACAATGTGCGCGGCACGGGTCTGGTTCACGTGCTCAATGAGCGCGGCGAGCGTCGTGGACTTCCCCTGGCCGACCGGCCCCACAACGATGAAAAAGCCCTGCCGCCTTTCGGTGAAGCGCACGAGCTCCGGAGGGAGGCCAAGCTCCTCAACCGTCTTGATCTGCGTCGGAATGAAGCGGAGCGCCACCGACACCGCACCGCGCTGGATGCACGCATTGCCACGAAAGCGCACCTTGTGCTTCTCGTTGTAGTAGGAGAAGTCCACCTCGCGCTCACGGTCGAACTGCGAGCGCTGCTCGTCGGAGAGCATGAGCGCGAGGAGAAATGCAGTGTCCTCGTTTGAGAGCTCACGCTCATTCACGAGCGGCAAGAGCGCGCCGGACACGCGGATCGTGGGCTTGTAGAACGCATTGATGTGGAGGTCGGAGGCGCCCTCATCCGCAACCATCTTGACGAGGGTGTCGAGGAGTGTGCGGTGCTGGGTGAGGTCTGCTTTCGTTGTCATACGTTAGTGCTTTGCACGCTTCTTTTCGATAAGGTTGCTGACATACGCGAGCACCTCGGAGGGGAGCGTGTTTGCCTTGACGAGATAGCCGTCGATGCCGTACTCCTCGGCACGGCTGATGTCGTGCTCCTGACCCTGGTTCGAGAGCACGACAACGACCGTCTTGTCGCTTACAAGGTTTTCCTCGCGCACCTCCTTTAGGACCTCGTAGCCATCCTTCTGCGGCATGACGAGGTCGAGGAGGAGTGCGGTATACGTGCTCCCGTGCGCCCGGAGATCTTCGACCGCTTTCGCGCTCTCGGTGAAGCAGGAGACAGCGTACCCTGCCTGCTGGAACTTTAGGTTGTACATATCGAGGAGGAAGACGTCGTCGTCCACGATGCATACGTTCCCCTTTCCCTTCTCTGACTCCGACATACGCTGATTATACAAGGTCGTGCTCCGATGCGACAAGGGCACTTGTGCCCGGTGCTTCGTCTTCCTCGGCTGCCAGCTCCTCTTCCGGCTTCTCCTCGAAGTCGGTGACGCCGCCAACCTGCGCGATGTCCTCGAAGGGAATGAGCTTCTGCATCGCCTTCTTGATAGCATCCTCCTTGAGGGTGAGCATGCCCCGCTTCCGCGCGATAGCAAACATGGTGCCCTCGTCGGCGCTGTCGAGCACCGCCCTCCGTACGGGCTCGGTCACCTCGAGCATCTCGAATACACCAAGCCGCCCCCGTGTGCCACCTGGGCAGGTGCTCGTCGGCTCAATGCCGAGGAACTCGGTCGCGTGCGGGAGCTTACTCCGGTACTCCTCGGGGAGGTCGGCGAAGGTGCGCTCGACGAACCGCTCGACAGCGCCCTCAATGGGCACGGCTTTGCCGGTATTCGGGCAGAGCCTCCGGACGAGCCGCTGCGCGATGATGAGCTCGAGGGTCGGCCCGAGAAGGTACGGGTCTACCCCCATGTCAACGAGCCGCGGCACCGCACCTGCGGCGTTATTGGTGTGGAGGGTCGAGAAGACGAGGTGGCCGGTGAGCGCAGCCTGCACCGCGAG
>CAZMPG010000029.1:0-15582 GCA_964568345.1 uncultured Candidatus Saccharibacteria bacterium
CCTCATGCTCCTTGGTCATCAAGGAGTGCAATATGTATCTGAGGTTATGCAGGCGATGACGCCGAGTGGTTTGCAGAGGGAGCCACTCACCGAAAGCCCTCGCACCCTGCCTCATTGCCCCTCCCCCAAAATACGCTACACTGGAGCTATTGCCGGAGTGGTGAAATGGTATACACGTTCGACTCAAAATCGAATGCCGTAAGGCGTGTGGGTTCGAGTCCCACCTCCGGCACGCGCAGTATTGGCCTCGTCATAGCGAGGTGCTTGTGAGGATGTTGTGGTGTGCTGGACTCCTCTTAAGTGAGCCTTCTCATACACAACACCCGAGCAGTGTTCCCTGCTCGGGTGTTCTCCGCTACGCCCGTAGCGCTACACCTCGGCGACCTTATATGGCTTGACGGTGCTTGGGCGAGCTTTGCCCCGCCCCTTCTTGACATCAAAGGTAAACTCGCCCTGCTTCACGTCAACCGACACCGACCCGCCCTCCATGACGCCACTCGAGACGATCATGCTCGCAACCGGCGTGAGGATCTTGTTCTGAATCAAGCGCTTCATGGGGCGGGCTCCGTAGTGCGGGTCGTAGCCCTCACGCGCGAGGTGCTCCATCGCTGCGTCAGAGACAGTGAGCGCTATCTCCTTCTGGGCGAGGCGCGCCACGACGTGCGCTATCTGCATCCGAGCTATTTCGCGGATCACCTCGTTCCCAAGGATGTTGAAGAGAATGATCTCATCGAGGCGGTTCAGGAACTCGGGGCGGAAGAAGTCTTTGAGCGCGTCGGTCACCTTCGTCTTCACGTAGTCGTAGTCGGCGCGATCGCCTGTGTCCTGGCTGAAGCCCATGCGGCTCATGCGGTCGATGTGCTCTGCGCCGATGTTCGAGGTAAGAATGATGATCGTGTTCTTGAAGTTGACCTTGCGACCCTTCGCGTCGGTGAGGTGGCCGTTGTCGAGCACCTGGAGGAGGATATTGAAGACCTCTGGGTGCGCCTTCTCGATCTCGTCAAAGAGGAGCACCGAGTAGGGGCGGTGCCGCACTGTCTCGGTGAGGTTGCCACCCTCCTCGTAGCCGACGTACCCTGCGGGAGCGCCGATGATCTTTGAGACGCTGTGACGCTCCATATACTCACTCATGTCCACGCGAATGAGCGCCTTTTCGTCGTCGAACATAAACTCTGCGAGCGCTTTCGAGAGCTCGGTCTTCCCTACCCCGGTCGGGCCGAGGAAGAGGAATGAGCCGATGGGGCGGTTGGGGTCGGCGATGCCGGTGCGCGAGCGACGCACCGCATCGGCTATCTTCTGCACCGCTTCGTCCTGGCCGACCACACGCCGCTTGAGCTCGGCCTCCATGCGCGAGAGCTTCTCCGCCTCTTCCTCGAGCATGCGAGCGACCGGCACACCGGTCCAGCGGCTCACCACGTCGGCTATCTCTGCCTCGGTGATCTCCTCCTTGAGGATGCGGTGGTTTTTCTGGAGCTTCTTCAGACGCTTCGTGCTCACCTCGAGCGCTTGCTCGAGTGCGGGGATGGTGCCGTAGCGTATTTCGGCCGCCCGTGTGAGATCAGCCGCCGCTTCGGCGGTCTCCGCTTCAACGCGCTTCTGCTCGAGCTCCTTCTTCACCCGCTTGATCTCTGCGAGCGTGTCACGCTCGTTTGTCCACCGCACCTCTATCTCGCGCGTCGTGTCGCGGAGCGCGACTATCTCTTGCTCAATGTCGTGGAGCCGGTCCTTCGCCCTACGGCTCGCAGCTGACGCTGACGCGGCATCGGCATCTTTCTTGAGCGCCTCGCGCTCTATTTCAAGCCGCATGATCTTCCGATGGGTCTCCTCGAGGAGCGGCGGCTTGTTCTCGAGCGCAATACGGAGCGCAGACGCCGCTTCATCAATGAGGTCTATCGCTTTGTCGGGAAGGAAGCGGTCGGTGACGTACCGCGCCGCGAGGTGTACCGCGGCGACAATAGCGTCGTCGGTGATCCGCACGCCGTGGTACACCTCGTACCGCTCCCGGAGGCCGCGGAGGATGGCGATCGCATCGTCAAGCGAGGGTTCGTTCACGAGGACCGGCTGAAAACGGCGGGTGAGCGCCTGGTCGCGCTCGAAGTGCTTTTGGTACTCCTTGATGGTCGTGGCACCGATGACGCGAAGCTCGCCGCGCGCGAGCGCAGGCTTGAGCATGTTTGCCGCGTCAATGGCACCCTCTGCCCCGCCGGCACCCACGAGCGTGTGGATCTCGTCAATGAAGAGAATGATGTTGCCCGACGAGCGCTCGATCTCTCGCATGACACTCTTGAGCCGCTCCTCAAACTCACCGCGGTACTTCGTGCCGGCGACGAGGAGCCCCAGGTCGAGGGAGACGAGCTCTTTGCCGCGAAGGCTCTCCGGCACCTCGCCCGCAGCAATACGTACTGCGAGCCCCTCCGCAATGGCGGTCTTCCCTACACCCGCCTCGCCAATGAGGATGGGGTTGTTCTTCGTGCGGCGCGAGATGATCTGGATGACCCGCATGATCTCTGTGTCGCGGCCGATGACCGGGTCGAGCTTGTTTTGCGCTGCGAGCTCGGTGAGATTGCGGGTGTACTTGCCGAGCGCACGCGCCCGCTTCGGCTTATCGCCCTCATGCCCCTCGCTCGAACGTGTCTCCTGGATAGCGCGAACGACCGACGGGCGGTCGAGCGGGAAGCGAGTGATGACGTCTTTCGCCGGACCGGGTGTGTCGAGGATGGCGATGAGGAGGTGCTCGGTGCCCACAAACTGATCGTTCATGGATGCGGCGACCTTTGCGGCGTTCTCGAGCACCTGGGCGAGCTCCGGGGTAAGGTAGAGCTGGTAGCTCGGGGAGAGCACTGTGGAGCTCTCCGGCGCCTCGAGCGCGTCGAGAATGCTGTCAGAGAAGGCGATGATGTCCACAGAGAGCCGCTCGAGCACGCTCCCCACGACGCCGTCCTCTTGCACGACGAGCGCCGCAAGGAGGTGGAGGGGGTTTACATGGTTCTGGCCGCGCTCAACCGCGAGCTCGTGGGAGCGGCGGATGGCGTCTTTTGCTTTCGGGGTGAAGTTTTGAAATGGGACCATAGGGTTTACGGTTACACTCTAGAGTATAGCACGCCACACGTGTCAAGGCCAGTGAGAGGAAAGTGAAAAGAGGAAAGAAAGGAGACGAAACGAGTAGCATAGTTTTCAGACATAAACGGCACGCGAGGCAAGGATGCGTGGCAGGTGTATACCGCTACGCAGCACCCACTCGCACTGCACACTGTTTGCCATACTCGCGACTTGCCACTCACTGCCCGTATCTGAAAACTCTCGTGCTCGTTTCTTTTCACTTTTCACTTTTCTCTCCCCAACCACCGCACAACCTCAATGAACGCCGCGGCGGCACGGTCAACCTCCTCCTCAGAGGTGGTGCGGGCGAGCGAGAAGCGGACCGCGCTTCGACCGTACTCGGGCCCCTTCCCGAGCGCTGCGACAACCGTACTCCCCGGTGCTTCGTCGAGGAGGCAGGCGCTCCGCGTCGAGGCGGCAATACCCCGCGCATCGAGCTCGATTACCACCTGCTCCGCATCGAGGCCAAGGACCGATACATTGGCGATGTTGGGGAGACACGCCGCGCCACGGGGGCCGTTCACCGCTGCCGCGGGGAGTGCAGCAAGGACGCGCGAGAGAAAGCGATCGCGGAGCTCGGCAACGTGCGCGCAATACGTTTCCCGCTCTTCCTCGACGATACGGAGCGCTTCGGCAAAGCCGACGAGGAGCGGCGTGGGCGGCGTGCCGGGGCGCAGGCCCGTTTCCTGGCCGCCGCCGTAGAATATCGGTGCGAGCGCCACCCCGCGCTTCCGGTAGAGACAGCCTACCCCCTTCGGGCCGTAGAGCTTCTGCGCGTCGAGCGTGAGGAGATCGGTGTGGAGCGCCTGCGCCTTGAGCGCGAGCCACGCGGGGGCTTGGCTCGCGTCAGTGTGGAGGAGCGGCCTCCGCTCCGCACCACACGCACGACGGAGCTCGCGCGCCAGCGCGCCGAGGGGCTGGATCGTGCCTATCTCATTGTTTGCGAGGATGCACGACACGAGGAAGGTTGCCGGGGTACACGCTGCGCGGAGCGCTTCCGGGTCCACGAACCCTTCCTGATCAACCGGAAGGTACGTCACGGCGACCCCCTCGCGCTCGAGGGTGCGAAAACATGCAGCGACGGAGCTGTGCTCAATCGCCGTAGTTATGGCGGCGAGCTCATCTGCCCGCTTCCCTGCTTCGCGGGCGGCGCGGTACGCGCCCATGAGTGCGAGGTTGTTCCCCTCGGTCCCGCCGGAGGTAAAGATGATCTCGTCGGGTTCGGCGTGGAGCACGGAAGCAACGGTGCGCCGCGCCGCATCCACCGCTCGACGCGCCGCGAGCCCCTCACGGTGGAGCCCGCCCGTATTCGCGTACACATCGCTCCAGTACGGCTCCATCGCTGCACGTACCCGCGGATCTATCGCTGTTGCTGCGGCGTTGTCGAGGTACACGCGCGGCAGTGTGTCCGATCGCTCGTGCTGGGGAGTAGGGAGGGTTGCCGTCATGCTTGCACAGCATACGTACCTGTGGTGTCATTTGCAACTGGGGGGTTCTTCCGCTATACTAGCGGTACTACATGCGACCCGTTCGTACGACATCACTACCCTATGACCGCCCCCTCACTAAGCCGCAGAGCGCGCCCTCCTGTCGTAACCGTCATGGGGCACATCGACCACGGGAAGTCTACACTCCTCGACTACATCCGTGCGACCAAGGTCGCTGAGTCGGAAGCAGGCGGCATCACCCAGCACCTCTCCGCGTACGAGTTTACCCACACGACCGCAGCGGGCGAAGCGCGGCGCATCACCTTCCTCGACACCCCGGGCCACGAAGCCTTCCAGCACCTCCGGAGCCGCGGCTCGGATGCAGCGGACCTCGCCATCCTCGTCGTCGCGGCAGACGACGGCGTGAAGCCGCAGACCCTCGAAGCACTCCGTGCCATTGAGGGAGCGGGTATCCCCTTCCTCGTCGCTATCTCCAAGATCGACAAGAACAACGCGAACGTGGAGCGTACCAAGCTCTCCCTCGTCGAGCACGGCGTGTATCTCGAGGGGCTCGGTGGCTCCATATCGTACGTACCCATCTCCTCGAAGACCGGTGAAGGTATCCCGCTCCTCCTCGACCTCGTAGTGCTTACCGCGGATGTCGAGGAGCTCTGGTACGACCCCGCCGCACCGGCGCGCGGCGTCGTCATCGAATCGCGCTGCGACCCCAAGCGCGGCATCTCAGCAGTGCTCCTCCTCAAGGAGGGCACGCTCCATGCGGGCGAGTGCGTCGTCGCCGGCGCCGCGTATGCGCCGCTCCGCATCCTCGAAGACTTCCGGGGCGAGCCGCTCACCGAGGCGACGTGCTCGAGCCCTGTCCTCGTGGTCGGCTTTTCGACGGTCCCACCGGTCGGCTCCGCGTTCGAGACGGTGCATACCAAGAAGGAGGCGGTTGCGGCAGCGGCGCACCACGAAGAGGTACCCGCGGCGATCACGAGTACGCATGAAGCGGAGGACGAGGCGGTGTACCTCCAGCCCGTCATCATCAAATCTGACGTCGTCGGCTCGATTGACGCTATCAAGCACGAGCTCCGCAAGCTCGAGAATGCTACAACCCGTATCACGATCATCCACGAAGGCGTCGGGCCGGTGAGCGAGAGCGACGTGAAGCACGCCGGCACAAACCGCTCCACCCTCATCATCGGCTTCAACGTCGGTGTGGACCTCCCTGCCGACGAACTCGCCAAGCGCACGGGCATCGAGGTTGCCCGCTTCAGCATCATCTACGACCTCGCGGACTGGTGCCGGGAGGCTATCGAGGCGCGGCGGCCAGCCTTCCACGGCGAGCAGGAGGTTGGCCGCGCAAAGGTGCTCACCTGCTTCAGCCACACGAAAAAGATGCAGACGGTCGGCTGCAGGGTCGCCTCCGGCACCCTGTCGGTGCACGACCGCGTCAAGCTCTTTCGGGGCGACGACGAGCTCGGCCGCGGCAGCATCATGAGCATCAAGGCAGGCAGATCGGACGTATCGAGTATCACCGCGGGGAATGAGTGCGGCGTGCAGCTTGCGCTCGAGCTCGAGAGCGCCCTCACGTACGGCGCGGAGCTCGTTGCCTTCACCGTGTGCTAACCACTATGAGCGACCACCACACCCAGCGTACCCTCCAGCTCACCGAGCTCGCGGCACGGTTCGTGAGCGAGCGGTCGAACCGCACCTCGCTCATCACGGTGACGCGCGCGGCATTCCCCGAGACCGAGGACCGCATCACGTTCTACGTGAGCGTCTTTCCCGAGGAGGCAGAGGGCCCAGCGCTCGGCTTCCTCATGCGCATGCGCGGCGAGTGCCGTGAGTACCTCAAGGGACACGCACCGATGGGCCGTATTCCGCACGTTGAGTTTGTGCTCGATGTCGGGGATAAGCGCCGTCGGCGGGTGGAAGAGCTCCTCCGAGAGTGATATGCTACGGAGGGCGGCCCAGTGGTGAAGTGGCTAACACGGCGGTCTGCAAAACCGCTACTCGCCGGTTCAATTCCGGCCTGGGCCTCCGGCGGTCGTATACGGGATACGTATACGGGGTTTGGGGATAAGTCGCACACGTCCCGATTTCCATATACGAAACCCGTATACGAGCATATGCCCGGGTGGTGGAACTGGTATACACGCACCACTTAAAATGGTGTTCCGCAAGGAATGCGGGTTCGATTCCCGCCCCGGGCACAGCGAACGAAGCGGAGCGAGTGAGCGTGCACGGGGAGCGAGCAACCTGCGTTGCTCGCGTCGGGAATCGAAGCCACGGAGCATCTCGCAAAGCGAGAGCGAGTGGCCGTCCAGGAATGCGAGCTCGTTGGGAGTGCGGAGCACGAACCGAGGAGCCGCAATTCCGGGACGATTCCCGCCCCGGGCACAGCGAACGAAGCGGAGCGAGTGAGCGTGCACGGGAGGAGTGAGCCTGCGCACACTCCGTGCGAAACGGAATGAGGTCCGACCTCTTTCCAGTTTACAAAGAAGCCGCACCCCTGTGCGGCTTCATCCATCATGACGTTATGACTCAGGCACCCGCACGCCGTCCTTGAAGACGTGCGTGATGGTCCTATCGAGCCTCGCGGCGAATCCGGGGTCGCGGAAACCGTCCTCCACCTCAAAGAGCTTGGTAAGCTCGCGTGAAGCGAGTACGACATCTGCCCTTGAACCGGGTTCCAAGGTGCCGCGTGGCACCAAAGTTTCCTCGAAGCAAGCCGCTCCCACCGTTGCCGCCCTGAGTGCATCCTCAAACCCGAGACACTGATAGTCAGGTTGCGGGGCATGCTGGGTCATGTAGAGCTGATAGAGCATGCTCGACGGCATATCATCGCTCCCGAGGATAAGCTGTAAACCGTGACCAAGTACAGCCCGGAGCGGGTTTGGTGCTACACGCTGCGCTCCAAGCGCTTCACGACACATCTCCCCGTCGAGAGAGAATGCCGGCTGCATGACGACCGTGATACCGTGTTCGCGTGCGTGCAAGAGCGGATGAAACGATCCATCCCATTCCCGTATCGGAAGCTCGAAGTGCTCAATCCGCGCTCGGTTGCAGCGACGATCGTACTTCCCCATTTCCTCCCACATAGCGCACACGCGGAGCGCATGTTCGATGCCAAGATCGCCGATCGCATGGATCGCCACCTCGGTCACCCCAGCACGACGCGCCACCAGGAGTCCCTCAAGCATCTCCTCGAGAGTGTCGAACTCCTCACCGTACCACCCGGTATCGCGGTACGGTTGCCGCATGAGCGCGGTGCGCTCCTCGATAGTACCGTCTGCAAAGAGCTTCAGCCCGAAGAGGCCGCATGCCGGATCGCATGGACCAAGACTGGTGCCCATAAGCATATTCGATTCCGCGCTGAAGATGCGAAGAGACTCGAGCTCCCGCGGCCGAAGGTACATCCGCGTGATGGGGAAGCTCGTCCGCAGCCACAGCTTTCGTGCACGGAGCGCCGCAACGATCTGGCGAAACGTCGTGGGGCAAAGCTCGTGGATGGTCGTCACTCCACGTCTGAGATACCCAAGTAGTGTCTGCTCAATCGCGACGGTGAGCTCATGCTCGCCGAGGAAGGCGATGGCAAGCTCGAACATTCCGAACGCCACACCTTCCGTCACATGCCCGTCGTCCGTGAGACACCCACGATATGAGGGCCGTTTGGCGTCAGCGTATGCTTCGAATACACCACTGGCCATTGTCGAAACGACGCCACCGTGGAGCGATGGCCCGAACACCATGACTATCCCTCCTGGAGCCCAGCTGTCGAGCAGGGTGTTTGTCACCGCGCGCAGGAGCCCATGCGCAAGGCCCATACAGACGATCACACGCCCACTCTCCTGAGCTGCACACCGCACATGCGTACCGAGTGCCTCAATGGCGTCCACCTCCGACACATCTATCGTGCCAAGTGCGCGGTGTGCCGCTTCATCAAGCGGGTGGCAGTGCGCGTCCACGAGACCGGGAAACATGACGTCGCCATGCACCTCCGGCAACAGGTTGTCGGGGGAACATGTTCGTGCGACCGAGGCTCGCACGTCGTCCGGCGTACCGGCATACCGGATCAGCCCCGATGTGTCGCCCACCGCAATAGCCCATGGGGTAGCAACGCCACCCCACACCTCATCCGCAGAGATAACCCGTATCATCGAATTCTCCTCTATTATTTCAATGAATCCACTGCGCATGATGACACAAAAAGTCTGGTATTGCAATGACCTGCTCCGTAATCCCTCACACCCTCCGCATGCTGTCACTGCGAGCCCCCGCCTGCTGTGGGGATGACCGCAGGCCTTCAGCCGCGAGCAGAGGTGGCGGGAAGCAGTCCATTGAATCTGAGCGGCATTTCGGTACCATGGCGAGCACGATCCTGGATTACTTCGTCGCCTCCCGGCGGGTCGGCTTCTCGCAATGACACCGACATCGGGCCGTGGAGGGTGTGAGCAATTACTCTGCTCCTCATTGTCCTCCGCACGGAGTTTGGTCAAGTCATATTGCGGTACGTATTTTTGCGCACCAACCACAGGAGCCACCCCGGCCTTCTCCTTAGGCAAGGGGCTCCCCCCTACCTAAGAACCATATTGAGAGTATGGCACAAGACTCATTACAATCCTTTACGAGCATTATGAAGCAAACGACCCAATGAGTGGGCACAGCTCCATGAATGAGCCCACTGCGATGGTGCCTGGAGTGCTCCTGTCGAAGCTGCACACTCTCAAACGCCATAGTACCTTGGGGTATTTATGGAGGAGGTTGGGGAGTACGCCCCATTATGTGAGTAAGTATCGTGTACAAATCGTCCGCTAGGAGGTACTGTTGCTAGTGTAGATGATTATTAGGCATACGTAACTCTATGCTCCTTGGCATGGGTTATGTGTAGTATTTTTTATCCTGTAAGTATGGAAAAAGAGACCCTTGTCACCAAACACAAAGCCGTCGTGGCGTTCGTCGGAATAGCACTCGTTGCTTTCGTTGCATATGTTATCTCGCAGAGGAATACTGATCTTGTTAGCGACAGTGTCGAGCAGGAGGTGTTTTGTACTAAGGAAGCTAAGGTGTGCCCTGACGGAACAACCGTTGGACGAGTTCCGCCATCGTGTGATTTCGCACCATGCCCCTCTGAGTAACTGTCCAAACAAAACCCCTCGGCTTATGGCTGAGGGGTTTTGTTTATTATGGTCACTCAAGCATCAGTAGACCTCTTATCCAACCCTCTTACACGCACCTCTCTGTCTCCACACAATAGTATCAACGATACCGCCAGAAGTAGTGGATTCGTTTTGTGCGTACTGTAACCGCTCGCCTACCCGCCTCGTCGCGGCGATAGGTGGATAGCGCCGGGGGCTGGGGAGAGGGGGGCGGAGGGAGCGGCACCCTGCTCACGCACTGCGTCGGTAACAGCAAGGTGCCGACGACGTGGCTCACCCTCACGAGCTGCTGGCGCCACGGGCTGCTCCCGCACCTCCTGCGGCACCGTCTCGATGTCCTCGATCTCCGCCTCAATGTGCGCCTCGATGTGGTCGAGTCGCTTCGAGAGGTCCACAAATATGCGCATCTCCTCTTTCGTGAGCTCGCGGTCCTGCTGCGCACGCTCGAGCATACCAATCTGCTTCACGATCTCCGCGCGGAGGTTTTCAAACTCTCCCCGCACGGCCCCGTACGCTTCCGCAGTCTCTCGCCTGACCCGCCCGCGGTAACCGCGCACCCACGTGTACCCAAGCCACACAGCGAGGGCGAGAAGCGCAATGAGGGCAAGGAGTGGCACGATGACCGAGAGGTACGTCACCGCGAGGGAGCCAAAGAGCATGATGAACGGCTGCGACACGGTGACCGAACGCTTGATGGAGAGCGGACTCGTCGCACCTCGACTGTCGGTAACCGAGAACCATACGGTGTACGTGCCCGCACGTGCGCCGTCGGAGACGTTCGCCACGAATGCGCCGCCTGCGTCACTCACGACCTGCGTCTCGACCGCCTGGCCGTTGTTGAACGCGGTAAACACCGTCACGTGGGCATCCGGGTACGTCGTGCCATGCACGGTGATCGTGTCCCCCGCAAGGAGCCGATCGGGAATATCGGTGAGGATGGGCGACTCGAGCGAGGCGACCGAAAAGGAGAGCTCAGTCGAGGTACTGTTCCCTGCTTGGTCGTACGCCCACACGGTGAGGGTGTGATCGCCGGGGGCAAGGTCGTTTGGCTCATACCGCCCACTCTCCGGCCGCTCCCACGCGGTCTGCGGACCGCTATCGAGCGCGACGTCGTACCGCGCGACGCCCGAGAGCGCATCGCTCGCATCTACCGCGAAAGCGACCCGCGGATCGGTGGTGTCCTCGCGCGATGCCTCCTTGAGTGCAAGCGCTGGTGGGGAGAGATCTACCTTGAGGGGGAAGCGCGTCACGCCGCCCCACGTGTCGCCGACCTTGAACTGGAGGAGGAAGTAGCTCGTGCCCTCAGCGAGAGTGGGGGTCGTGACCGAGCTCACCGGCACCTCGTAGACGGTGGTCGGATTCCCCGCGGCATCGCGCGAGACGTCGGACCGCTGTGCGACTGCCTGCTCCGGGAGCGACCAAGTGAGCTTCACCGACGTCGTCGCAAACCATTCGCCGGTCGGCACGGGGATGGGGGTAACCTCGACACCCTGCCCCGCTCCAACACCGGCGACTGCAGCGATACCGGGCACGACGTCCTTCGGCACGAGCGTGTACGTCGCCGACTGGAGCGGTGCGGCGAGGATGTTCGAAACAACGTCACCAACCGATGCGACGAGCGGCACCGCCGACCCCTGGGCAAACCACACCTGCGTCGCAACGTTCCGAAGCGGGCGAAACGTGAGCGTTGCGACGAGGCCACCCTCCCCCGCGAAGGGTCCACGATTCTTCGAGACGACGCCCTGGATCCGTACGCGGCCGTACCCGGCATCCTTGTCCTCAATGAGGGAGCTGAAGACCGAGCCATCGGTTGCGTAGGAGACGAATACAAGGTCGGTGGGTTCGTACCCAATCGTCACATCGGCGCTCCCCACCGACCGATCCCCCGCGTCGAGGAGGATGCGCACGGAGAATTCCTCTCCGATGGGAAACACACCGGTGCGCGGGTCGAGCAAGAGCGCGGCGTCGGCAGCGAGTACTCCCCTGGGAAGAAAGGCGCACCCGGCGAGTACGCCCATGCTGCCGATGAGCAGGGTGCGCATGCTATACCGCACTACTTGGCTGATGATCGTCATACGGTTTCCCCCTGGCGCTCACGGCGCCGGCGGTGGTGCACAAACAGGGCAGCACTCCCGAGGATGAAGACGAGCACGGCGATCGGCACGTAGAGCGACGGGTGAGAAAGCTCGGCGAGCGGGGACATGGGCGGGGTGTATTCAACAGTGCGATCGTTGCCCCGCTTGTCGAGCGCGCGCACGAGGATCTTCGAGTGGAGCTTCTGGTCGCGGAGCACGTACGGACTCGTCGCACGCACCCAGTGCGCCTCGTGGGGTACCCACGTAAGAAAGCCAAACCGGTCGGGGTCGGTCTCGAGGACTTCGTAGTGGTCTACGCCACTCTGCTTGTCAACCGTCATAAACGCGATGTAGTGCTGGTTGCTCCCCTCAGACGGCCCGCGGACAAGCGTGATGTCGAAGAGCTCCGGCGCGATGGTGTCCGCCTGCACATCACTAAGCCAGGGATTTGCCGGCGTACCCGTGCTCGCAACAAGGGTGAGGTCAACCCCCCGCACGGAAAGCGGCACGGGGAGCCCCGAGCCGTCGTGGCGAAGCACGACCGCGCCCGGCTCAATGACCATGCTCGTTGAAGCTGGTGCGACATCGAGTGCTGGCGAGGCGCTTGCGACGACGAGCCGCGCGATAATGTTCGTCTGCCCCGGGTCGCCCTCGATGCGCCCGCAGTACCCGCCCGGCATGCCGCCCTCTAGGGCGATACTCCCCTTCTCCCGTCCACTCTCCTCGCGCTCGATGGTCGGCGGCACGGTCCAGAGCGTCACGATGGATTCACCGAGAGCTATGTCATGGACCGAAAGCTTTGCCGGGTCGTACGCGATACGGAGCGATACTGTGTTCACGCACTCTCCCTGGGTATCGAGGCGCACTGGCACATAGAACGTGTCACGGATGCCGTGCTCGGGGTCGGTGTCGAGGGAAAGCTGCGCGGCGCGGAGAGAGCTCGGAATGAGTGCACACACAGCTCCTATAAGCACATAGAACAGGCGACAGCGCTGCATGGTGCTAGTATAGCAGGCGGGGATACGGGGAAACAATGCATGTGTGTGGTAAAGAGCCATGGATGTACTGCTCACACCCTCCGCGCGCTGTCACTGCGAGCCCTCAGACCTTCAGCCGCGAGCAGAGGTGGCGGGAAGCAGTCCATTGAATCTGAGCGACATTTCGGTACCATAACGAACACGATCCTGGATTGCTTCGCCCCGCCTATGGCGGGGTGCTCCCCGCCATAGGCGTCGCAATGACACCGACATCGGGCTGTGGAGAGTGTGAGCAATTACTCCTTCGTCTATTGTTCCGCCGTGCTTTTTCATTACCCCGTCCACTGGTACAGCATGATGGAGAAATCGGGGAGCGAGACAGCGCCGTCGGCGTTGATGTCGCCGATGCCGCCCGCCGCGTTCCAATGGAAGAGAAGGATCGAGAAGTCGGTAAGGTTCACCTTGCCGTCGCCGTTGAGGTCGGCACTGCCGGACGTGGTTGGAGCGTTCGTGCCGACGTAGAAGCTCGTACTCTGGCTGTAGCCGCTCTTGAGCTCGGGGTTTGTGGTGTCAATGTAGTGTGCTTTCGCACTATGGAATGCCTCGGCGGAGAGCGGCGTGGTGTCGTACGCAATGGACCACGTACCGTTCCCTGCAGAGAGCGTCTCCTCGGGTTTCCGAAGGTCGTCAACAAACACGCGCACCTGCGAGGCGGGCGCAGCGCTGCCGACGAAGGAGACACTTCCGCCGGGGGCGACCTTGTCGGGCAATGCGGCGAGCGTCGGTGGAAGCATGATACCGGAGAGTGTCGTCATTGCGTTTTGAACAATCTGAAAGGTCGCGGCGTACGTGATGGACTTACGGCTCGCACCGTCGAGCGCCCAGAAGCCGAGCGTCGCGATGCCGGGCGTGAGGTCGCTCAAGGTGAAGGAGAACGCTGCAGATCCATCTGCCTCGACGACGCGCTCCACCGTGCCGTCGAGGAGTACGGTGACCGTCGCGCCCGGGTACGCACGCCCCGCTACCGTCACCTCCGTCGTGCCGGTGTACTCGATCTTGCCGTTTGTCACCGCGCCGGGTATTGCATTGTTGCCACTCCCCTTCCCCCCGCCACCGCCGCCAGAGGATCCCCCGCCCCCGCCGCCCTCGGTCACCGGGTCTTGCTCGTTCTGGCACGTCGGGTCGCAGAGGTCGCCCGCGGTATTGTTGCTGTCGTCACACTCCTCGCCGTAGAGCGTCTCGATGATGCCATCGCCACAGTAAGGCCCGTACGCGCGGCAGAGCGGATTGCAGTTCCTTGTCGCTATCGAGTCTCCGTATGCACCGGTGTTGGTGCCATCATCGCAAAACTCTGACCCAGACACAAGACCGTCACCGCAGACGGTGAGCGATACGGTTGTCGTTGCCGCGTACGGATCGGCAAACACAGGGGCCCACCACGCCATAACAACGATGCCGGCGAGCATCGGGAGGTACTCACCGAGACGCTGAAAATGCCACGCCATACTACCCGCGCCGTTTTAGGTCGACGACGCCACCACGCCCAGGTTGCCGCAATGCCTGCTCTCCCGTGGAAGAATCGCCACCTCCCGGCGGGTCCCGGTGCCGTGCCTCGTGCCGCGCACGTCGCTGTGCATGGCGGCGGTTCCTGCGGCGGAGGTGGAGCACGAACACCGCGGCGAGGAGGAGGAGCAGGATGAGGGCGAGGGGTAGCGCGAGCGAGAGCTGGTCGCCGAGCGAGAGGCCCTCGAGCCCATACCCCGCGTACGCGGCAAGCGTCCCCCGCGGGAGCACCGAGAGGGTGAGCTCGCCAGAGCGCTTCACGACATCGTCGTACTGGTAGATGGTGTACCGCACGAGGTACGCGCCAGGCGGCAGTCTCGTCGGGAGGTATGCCACGACCTCCCGCGTCTCAAAGGGGAGGACCGGCTCGATGGTGTTCGTGTTCTGGGTGGTTTCGAGGACGACGCTGCCCCGCTTGTCGTAGAGCTCGAGCTTGACCCGCGAGGGGGCGGTCGGCGCATTGCCCGTATTCGCGATACCCATCGTGAAGGTGATCTTGCCAGGAAACTCGAGCCACGCGATGCGTCGCGGCTCCTCGACCTCACTCACCGCCACGCGCTTCACCTCGAAATCGCGGATCTGGTCCACGACACGGAGGTCTACGTCGAGCTGCGCGCCGAGCGCTATGGAGACGCCGCTCGTGGGGTCGGGCGAGAGCGTGCGTATCCTGATGTTTCCCTTGTACTGCTTGTACTCGGTCTCTTGAGGCACGCGGACGGTGACCCGGATGGGTACCTGCTTCTCACCCTTGGGGAGGAGAAATTCATTCCCCCGATCTACGGTGATCCACGAGTCAATACCGGGAACGTTCACGGTGACCTCCGCCTTGAGGTCTTCGACCGGGTCACCCCGTACGAGGACTATTTCCTGGGTATACGTTGAGCCGAGGGTAAGCTTGTCGTTGCGGACATACGGTGGTGTGATACCAAAACCGGCTAATGCCGTATGGGCACCGAAAAGCGCCGTACACGCTGCGACGATGAGTAGCCGTACAGGGGCTCGATGCATATATATAGTAGTGCTGTGGTGCGCTCGTGTGTGGCGTATGACACACGTCACGGTCATTGTACCGCTAAAGGGGAGTCACGTCACACACCCTCCTGTAGACAACCGGTATGGTGGTGTGTGCCAAGTAGCTAGGTAGCTCCTCGGCTGCCCCCTCACCCCCCTGCGTAAGGGGGAGGAGCGACGACTCCATCTCCTTGTCAAGGAGATGACTGGTAACTGCTCACACCTTCCGCACGCTGTCATATAAAGGAACTACCCACACCATGAGGTA
>CAZMPG010000030.1:0-14556 GCA_964568345.1 uncultured Candidatus Saccharibacteria bacterium
ATCCTCATGCTCCTTGGTCATCAAGGAGTGCAATATGTATCTGAGGTTATGCAGGGGTTGCGCGACGCGGTACTTGCGCTCGCATGAAAACCGTGCTAGTGTTGCAGGCAGCCGAATGTGGCTCTTTTCCAATTTAGGAGGTCAAACGGTGATGAAAACGATCACCAAACTACTCACTGCCCTTGCTCTACTCGGGCTGGGGCTCATCGCTCACGCGAGCGACTACGACACCTTCCTGCCGCGCGACGCGCACCGTACTGGTACGCAAGCGGTAGAGGCACTCCTCAATGCGAAGGGTGTAGCGCGGCGCAAAGCCGACCTGTTCTTCTCCGCGGCTGGCGTGACGCCGAGCGAGCTCCGCTCTGCGCTCATGGGTGGGCTGCTCAAGGACGCGCCCTGTGGAGACTGCAATCTCCGGACCGCCGGCATCAAGGATGGGGTTGCGGAGTACCACCGCCGCGTTGAGAGCGGTGAGATGGTTACCTACCTCACCCGCGACGGCGCCCGGATTCCGCTCCTCTTGCCAGCCTGTGGCAACCCGGTGCGGACGATTCCATTGTCATCCCCTATTGCCCAGCAGCAAATACCATTGTCTGCACCCCCTTGCGTAGATCACACGATCTACGAACCTGGTTCGTACGTGACACCAGGAGGAGGGTTTGGGTCATACTGGTATGGTCCGACAGTCTTTACTTGGGTTGCTTCGCATGAAGAGGTGGCCTGTCCGATTCAGATAATGGTACGTTGAGTTGAGGAGTATAGAGATGAAACCGATAGTGACGTTACTGCTGTCAAGCGTGACCATGACAGTTGGTGGATGCGTGTCGTTACCGGAGGTGACGCAAAAAGCCATCCACGCCTGTCCGGACAAAGCCAAATCCTGCATTACCCACTTCAATAGCGGAGTCAGTCCGCTCATTGGTGGCGGGATAGACCAGGTCACCTTCATCCAGACACACAAGGACGACGGCAACGTGGTTCTGACGAAGGTGCATGACAGCACCACGTACGGGACCGCGCAGACGATACTTCCATCAGCCGTAGGGACTATAGGAAGCATCGTGACCGGCGGCATCGTGAGCCGCAATCAGAGGATGGGTGTGGAGCACGCATCCAAAAACATGGCCGATGCGGCAGTGAATGTCGCCGACCGTCAAGCGGCGGCCATCATCGGCGCGGCGAATATCGCGGGGAATACCGCCCGCGACGTCGCGAACATCAACGGCGATACCACAAGGTATGCCGTTGACCATGCCCCCCAGGGCCCCACCACCACATTCAACATAGCCGGTGGCACCGGCTATGGTGGCGATGTTGGGGTGAACAATCACCCTGTCAACAATGTCAACGCCTCTGCCGGTGCTGTTGCCACGAATCTCACAGGGGTCGATATCAGCATCAGCAACGGTGGCGGTTCGCACCATGGAGATGGCCCCCCAGACGGTGGTGGCGGAAACTGCCACGACTGCGACTGACCTCCTTTGTTCTCTACCCCGCACGCAGGAGACGTGCGGGGTTTTGTGTGACATGAGTAAAAAGAGGAAAGAAGAAAGAGGAAAGTAAAAAGAAACGACGTCACGTTCTTTTCTCTTTCCTCTTTCTTCTTTCCTCTCATTCACCTCCTCCCCGCCGCTCGCGCCACCACGTGCTCCACAAACTGTCGCACCGACGCGCCGACCGCCTCGAGCGCGCGGGGGATGAGCGAGGTCGGGGTGAGGCCGGGAAGCGCATTTGCCTCGAGGAAGTAGATGCCATCGCGGGCGACGATGAAGTCCACGAGCGAGTAGTCAGCGAGACCGAGTGTCGTGTGCACGAAGCGGGCAAGCTCCGCGAGCGACTGCTTCGTGTCGCGGGTAATGGGCGCCGGGCAGAGGACGCGCGCATGCCCCGCCCCGTACTTCTCGTCGTAGCCAAAGAGCTGTTCCGCGGGCACGACCTCGAGCGGCGGCAGCGTGTAGAGCATTTCGCCGCGGAAGCCCTCGATGACGCCGACCGACACCTCCCTGCCCCGCACGAACTGCTCCACGAGCACGCGATCGGCAAGCTGGCTCGCCCCAAGCACCGCGTAGACGAGCTCGTCGAAAGAGTGCACGAGCGAGAGCCCGAGCGACGAGCCGCCGAGAGCGGGCTTCACGACATACGGCGGCGAGAGCCGGTGGAACACGCGGCGGAGCCCCTCTTCGTTCCAGTCGCCCTGCTCCAAGACCTCGTGCGCTGCAAACGCAAGCCCGCTCGGCATGAGCCGCCGCTTCGCGAGCGGCTTGTTGAGCGAGAGCGCCGCAGCGAGTGCCCCTGCGCCGGTGTAGCGCATGCGGTGCGTGTCGAGCACGCGCTGCACTCCGCCATCCTCGCCGTACGCTCCGTGGAGGCCGTTCCAGACGACATCAAACTGCTCGAGCGCGCGGCCTGGCTCGACGGGGAGGCCGCGGAGGTGCCAGGCGCCCGCGCGATCAATGAACACGTCGCGCGCAGCGTACCGCTCACCCTGGAGCGCTTCGAGCACCTGCTGCCCCGTGCGGAGCGACACGTCGTACTCGTGCGACGGCCCCCCGCGTAGCACGCCGACTCGTAAGGGTACCATGTGAATGAGTATACCACGTGACGGAGTGAAAAGAGAAAAGAGAAAAGTGAAAAGAAACGACGTTACGCTCTTTCCTCTTTCCTCTTTTCACTTCGCGCTCTCTGTTGATAGCTCTCTTGCCTACGTAGGTCGGTGCGTATACTCTGAAAGTCTAGAGTATACCTACTTCTGAGGAGGTGGATGATGAGTGCGAGTAGCAGAGTGCCGCACGGCTACAGTGCGGCGTTTGCATGGTGCTTCTGCATAGAGGTGCCTGGAATTACGTCCTACGACCGCGTGTGCGAGCGGGGCTTTTGGCGAGTGCAAAACCTCGCCGACGCGCAGGTGGCTGCCAGAATGGTTGCCGAACACTGCGACCAGCTCACACTGACCCAGTGCATACACTATCTTCAGTTTAAGAGGAGGTGTATGGAGCTCGGTGTGTTAGGTGAGATCCTTCCCCTGCTCCAGCAGGCCCTTGCGCCGCTGCAGCATGCAGCCTAGCCAATCCCCGCCGATTGCATCGGCGGGTTGTGTGTTAGAGAGAAAAGTAAAAAGAGAAAAGAGAAAAGAACGGATAACTTGTCATTTCTTTCCACTTTTCTCTTATCTCTTTACTCTTTTCTCTTTTCTCTTTTCTCTTTCCGCACCATCTTCCTATGCCGCGCGAGGGAGAAGCGATGCGCTTCGCTGTTGACGAGGAGCGCTTCACGCTCGTACGGCCGCGCGCTCGGCGTGAGGCCGAGGATATGCTTCGGTCGGTGGTGTTCGTCTTTCGTGACGGCGACAACCGGTATCGAGACACCCGCTGCGGCGAGCACCCGTTTTGCTGCTCGCTGCTGCGCCGCGCCGCCATCCACGACGATGAGCCGTGGGTACTGCCACTCCGGGTGCGCAAGGCGGCGCTCGAGGACTTCGCGGAGGGCGGCGGTATCGTTGCTCTTCGTCACGCTCCGAATGGTAAACGTGCGGTACTCGCGCGGCGCTGCCTCCCCGGCTTCAACGACCGTCATGACACCCACCATCCCCTCGCCCTGGAGGTGGGCGACGTCGTACCCTTCGATGCGTATCGGCGCCGCACCGGGAGCATCGTGCTCTCGCTTCATAAGCGCAGTGTCGCGGAGGTGCCGGAGCGCAAAAATCTGCCGCTTGATTCCCCCCGCTTCCTCGAATGCCTCTCGCTGTGCTGCGCGGTGCATCTCGCGCTCGAGCGACCGGATGAGTCGCTCCTTCTTCCCCTCGAAGAAGAGGCGTATGTGCTGAACCGTGCGGGCGTACGCGCTCGGCGTCGTGCCGGCTCGCGGATAGAGGCCTATCGCTTCGTTGAAGGTGAGCGTACGGTCGTGCTTTGCGCGGAGCTCGGCGACGGGGCGCTTGGTGTCGTAGTATGGCAGGATATCGCGGATGATGCGGAGCGCTGTCTTGAACTGCCCCGCGTGGACGAATGGACCGTACACCGGGAGGGGGTGAGGAGTGGCGGGCAGTGAGTGGGGTGTGGGATGGGCGGAGGGTGGACAGAGTGTAGCGAGTGTTGCATCAAGGTCCTTGCCTCGGACGGTGAGGAAGCGCGGATAGGTTTCGTTCGTCGTCACGACGAGGTAGTTCCAGCTCGTGTCGTCCTTACCGAGTGTGTTGTAGCGGGGCTTGAGCTCCTTGATGAGCTTCGCCTCGAGGATGAGTGCCTCGAGCACGCTGTCGGTCTCCTCACTTACAACGCGCGACGCCTCCTCGACCATGCGGACCAGGTGCACCCCTCGCGCTGCCGCAAGGTCATTCGCAAAGTAGCTCCGCACGCGATCGCGGAGCGAGGTCGCCTTCCCTACGTAGAGCACCTCGCGCCGCTTTCCGAGGAAGCGGTACACGCCTGGTGTGTCGGGGAGTTTGGCAATGCTGGGATGGGAGCGGAGCATGGTGAGAGAGAAGAGAAAAGTAAAAAGTGACAAGTGAAAGGAGACAAGAATGGAACGATGGTACGTCGCGTCTTTTTTCTTTTCACTTTTTCCTTACCACGTATCACTTCTCTCTTTTCATACGCAGCACCCGCGCGAGGTACGCCCCCGTGTGGGAGCCCTTCGTCCGTGCCACCTGCTCGGGCGTGCCCTTCGCGACGATGGTGCCGCCGCGCTCGCCCCCCTCCGGCCCGATGTCAATGATCCAGTCGGCACACTTGAGGATGTCCATGTTGTGCTCGATCACGACGAGCGTGTGGCCGCGATTGACGAGTGTTTGGAGGATGTCGAGGAGCTTCTGCACGTCGTCGTAGTGGAGGCCTATGGTCGGCTCGTCGAGGAGGTAGATGGTCTTCTGCATGTGGGGCCGGTAGAGCTCGCTTGATATCTTCACCCGCTGCGCTTCCCCGCCAGAGAGTGTCGTCGCGCTCTGGCCGAGCTCGAGGTAGCCAAGCCCCACCTCGCCAAGCGTGGTGAGCCGGTCGTAGATCTGGGGAATGTCCTCGAAGAACACGAGCGCCTCCTCGACGGTCATGCGGAGGATGTCGTAGATGTTTTTCTTCTTGTACCGCACCTCGAGCGTGTCCTTCGTGAAGCGGCGACCGCTGCAGACGTCGCAGGTCACAAACACCGTTGGCAGGAAGTGCATCTCCACCGCTATCGTGCCGTTCCCCTGGCAAGCTTCGCAGCGCCCCCCGCCCCGCTCCTGGGCGACGTTGAAGGAGAAGCGGGCGGGCCGCCACCCCTTTGCACGTGCCTCTTCGGTGGCAGCGAAGAGGTCGCGCACGTAGGTCCACGCACCGGTATAGGTCGCTGGGTTGCTCCGCGGCGTGCGCCCGATGGGTGACTGGTCAATGAGGACGACGCGCGAGAGGTACTCAGAGCCCGTCATGCTCGACACGTGGACGAGTGGCTCGGTGCGGTGCTCGCGCTCGAGCCGTGAGCGGAGGTTCTTGTAGAGGAGCTCGAAGAGGAAGGTGGACTTGCCTGATCCCGACACGCCGGTCACACAGGTGAATCGGCCAAGCGGCACATCGGCGTTCATGCCCTTTATATTGTATGCATTCCCGTTTCGGATACGGAGCCAGCCGCGCTCCTCATCGCGGCGTGCCTCCGGCAGCTCGATCGCCGCCTCCTCGCGGAGGTAGGCGAGCGTGCGCGATCCCGAGGGGTTCGTCTTTGCGCTGAGGAGCTTCCCGAGCCAGCCAGCGACGACCACCCGACCGCCGTGCACCCCCGCTCCTGGGCCGATGTCGACGAGGTAGTCGCTCGAGAGGATGGTATCTTCGTCGTGCTCAACGATGAGGATCGTATTGCCGAGGTCGCGGAGCGCGGTCAATGTCGCGATGAGGCGGTCGTTGTCGCGCTGGTGGAGTCCGATAGTCGGCTCATCGAGCACGTAGAGGGCGCCGACGAGGCCGCTCCCGAGCTGGCTTGCTAAGCGGATGCGCTGTGCCTCCCCGCCGGAGAGGGTGTTCGCGCGGCGGTCGAGGGTGAGGTACTCGATGCCGACGTTCTGCATGAAGCGCAAGCGCGCCTCTATTTCGCGCACGACGACCGCGGCAATCTCGCGCTCGGTCTCGGTGAGGGAGAGGGTGGCGATGAACGCTGCCGCGCGCTCGATCGTGAGCGCGGTAAAGTCTACGATGGACTGCCCCGTGCCCGGCCCGCCGCCGAGGAGCACGTGGAGCGCTTCGGTACGGAGCCGCTTCCCCTCGCAGGCGCTGCACACCGATTCATGGAACATCCCGGTCACCCCGAGGCCGTTACAGCCTGGGCACGCGCCGTAGGGGGAGTTGAAGGAGAAGAGGCGCGGCTCTACCTCGGGAAATGAGGTGCCGTCTGCGGGGCAGAGGAATTTCGAAGAGAGCGTCCGGCGCGTCCCGTCGGGAGCCTCTATCTCGACGAGGCCGTCGGACTCGTGGAGCGCGAGCTCAATAGCTTCCGCGAGCCGCTCTCGCGCGTCTGTCGTACGGGTGCCTGCAAACTCCGAGACGTAGAGCTCGTCCACGAGTACGCTAATCGCGTGGCGCGTCTGCTTGTCGAGCACGATCTTCTCGCGGAGCGCGTACTCGTGCTCGTCGATGCGCACCCGCTCGTACCCCTTGCCGAGGAGGTCGTAGAGGAGTTGGTAGTACTCCCCCTTGCGGCCCACGACGACCGGCGCCCAGATCCGCACGGTGCGGTCGTCGTATGGCACGCCGAGGACCTGCTTACCCGCCCCCTTCCCCGCGGCGACCACGAGGTCGAGCACAACCTGCTGCATCTCGTCGCTCGACCGCTTGGTGATCGGGGCGTGGCACGTCGGGCAGTAGGCGGTGCCGACCCGCGCGTAGAGGATGCGGAGGTAGTCGTAGATCTCGGTGATGGTCGCCACGGTCGAGCGGGGGTTGTTGGAGCGCGATTTCTGGTCTATCGAGATAGCGGGCGAGAGGCCGGTGATTTCGTCGACGTCTGGCTTCTGCATCTGGTTTAGAAACTGCCGCGCGTATGCGGAGAGCGACTCGACGTAGCGCCGCTGCCCCTCGGCAAAGATGGTGTCGAAGGCGAGCGACGACTTGCCCGACCCAGAGAGGCCGGTGCAGACGATGAGCTTGTTGCGCGGCATTTCGACGGTGATGTTCTGGAGATTGTGCGTCCGCGCGCCCTTTACGACGATGGTGTCCTTCGGTGTCATACGTCTCGTGACGATACCACAGAACGGTTGCCGGCGCATGATGAATAAAGGTGTCAGGTACCTTTGGTGTCGGGATACGTGAATACCCCCGGAAGCCGGGGGTATGTGCGTACCTATAGGGTTGAAAGACCGGGAGCGTCGGCCACTGCTTCCAGGAGGTCGCCTATATCAGCCTTAGGGGCTACATACACCGCAAGGGTGCAATACCCCGCTTGCGCCGCTGCGCGCAGGTAGCCGGCAAACTCGCGTACGCTTTCTCCTCGCGGCGTCTCATACACCTCTAGGAAGAGCGTGTACGGACGGGAGTACTCGAGAAGCACGTGTTTGGGATCGAGCCCAAACAGCGCGAGCCGTGCCCGTATGTGCTCCACTACTGCATCAGTGTCAAGATCATTCTCCTCAACGACATCAACTGCACCATTTTCAAAGAAATGCAGGATGACGTGCGGATATGCCGCCACATTACTCTGCACCAACCGGGCATGTATAGTCCAGAGTAGCAGGTAGAGCGTGTACTCACGCGTATACACGACGTGGCGGCCTGGTTGGAAGGCGTGGAAGCGGGTCTCGAGCATTTCCCTGACCTGATACACGCGTTCGTCCATGACAGCAAGCATCTCCTTTTGTCTGTTGTGGTCACGCTCTTCCTGCTCCGACAGGAGCGAGAAGCCGAACCAGCCTACGATCGTCTCAAGGATCCGACGGATAGTCATCATGTATCTCCCGTGTAGTGCGTTGGTGGGGGAAACCCCGATCTCTCTGAAGGGCGGCGTTGACGTGTTCCCCAGCCTCCACGTTCTGAGGTCCAATAATACACACGCGAATACTCAGTTGTGTGGCTAGGGGCGGACAATGAGTGTCCATCGCCGAGCCGGCTTGAGCCATGCGAGCATAGTACGGACATCACCCATCGTCACACGCTCCATGCCGCTCCTACTTTCCTCAAGGGGAACGATGTGCTCGTGGTGCGCGAGTTGCATCATTGCCTTTTCGCAGAGGTCTGCGCCCGTTATGTCAACCATGACACCCCTTGCGAGGAGGTGACGCTTGGCCGCTTCAAACAGATCCTCGCGCCTCCCTATCGCCTCGATACAGCCCTCGACAACTTGCTCGATGTACTCCAGTGCGTCAACCGCTACGGACCTGCAGGTTACCGAGAACTCGTAGTTGTGCCGGAAGTTGGTCCACGAGCTACCAATCGCATACGTCCAGGCACGACGCTCGCGCACTTCCTCGTGCAGTAGTTCACTCAGCATGTCGTCCACGATGCAGACGACATGTCTGCTCGTGGTGCCTGGAATTACCGCAACACTTTGGTAGGAACCAACGTCTACCGGCGCCGTGCTGTATCGGGATACCTCCAACGTGGCATGGGTTTCCACCGGCTGTCGGACCTCCCCGATGGGTGGTGGAAACAGTGTCCGTACCCCACCCTTCTCACTCGCGAAGGGGCTTTCGGAGATGAGTGTGGCGAGCTCCGAGAGCTGCATCCCCCCGACACCGACGATGCTCATGTTGCGGGGCGTGTAATGCGTGTCGTAGCACGCCTGCAGATCGTCCTGCGTTATCCTCCCTATCGAATCGAGGTTGCCGAGCGGGCTTATTTTCCTCCCAAGCCAATGGCTGGTGGTATAGAGCGCTTGCTGCTTACGTACCGTGAGGTCCCAGATGAGCTGGGATGGGTACTTGCGGTAAAACTCCCCAACAATGACCTTGCGCTCACGCTCAACACAAGTACGGAGTCGTGCTGTAAGCAACATGGGGCCGAACAGTGAGAGCGCCTCCCTGAGCACACCCCCCTGCCCCACGAGCGGTACACTGCAGCTGTAGTATGTGCAGGGGTAGCCAGTCATACCAAAGCTAGCTGTTCCGCCACAACCTCTGAAGAAGGCACGGAGCTCTTGCTTTGAGACCGGGGCGTTGTTCGACACCAGGTGCTCCACGTAGTGCAGTGCCCCCTCGAGGCCGTCGGGGTCATGCTCCGCGCCGCTGTGAATGAGGATACCTAGCACTTCCCACGGGCGTTCAGGCCAGTGTGTAGCGTGGATGGTAAGGCCATTCCGCAGCACGGTTGACCGAAACCCAGCATACGGATCCCACATAGAGACCTCCAAAGTTATAAAGAGCCGTGTTATGTTCCTGGGTCAATGAATACATACGAATACTCATTTGTCAATGTTTTGTAGCTTTTCGGCGACCTACTGTGCCCCTTTACTTTTCAAAAAAACGCTGTAAAATAGGCGTCTTATAGGGTTCTAACTGAATTGCTGTGTCGCTTACAATAACAGTACGTACAGGGTGGAACGCGCTCCGTAGGATAGCGTGTGCACGCCCGTGGGCAAGCGCCGGCGTGCTCCTCGTCGCTGTGCTCGCGCTCGGCCTCCTCCTCCGCACCTCGCCCACCCAGGAGCTTGCCAAGAACGCCACCACCACCCGGGTCGCCCTCGTGCCGGTCGCGGCACTCGGGGCAGACGGCGATTCGCTCACCGTGCTCGGCGAGGTCCGGAACGTCTCCCAGGCGGAGCTCCGCGCACAAGCTTCGGGTAAGGTCACCAGGGTCAACACGCGGACGGGTTCGTCTGTAGCTGCGGGTACCGTGCTCGCCGAGCTTGAGAATGCAGCACAGCGAGCAGGCGTGCTCCAGGCGGAGGGAGCGGTGCTTGCGGCAGAAGCACACGTGAGCCGCGTCAAGAACGGCGCACGCCCCGAGGACCGTGCGAGCGCGAGCGCCGGCGCAACGAGCGCCGAGGTGTCGTTCACGCAAGCCCGCGAGAACGCACGCGCCGCGTACTCGTCGGCATTCTCCGCGGCTCAAGACGCCGTCTTTGCGAAAGCAGACACCTTCTTTTCCAACCAGTACACGGTGCGCCCGAGCTTCCGCATCACCTCCGCATCGTACGACGAAGCCGAGGCACTGGGGCATGAACGCGCGGAGCTCGGCACCCTGCTCGACGCATGGAAGGACCGCGCCGTCGCCCCCCTCCCCGATGATGCACTCCAGGCTGCGCTCACCGAGGCGCAGGCAACCCTCGACCGGACAAAGCGCTTTCTCGACCGGGTCGCCTACTTCGTCGCAAAGCAGGAGGTGACCGAGGATCGTACCGCGGCAGCCATTGCAGCAGACAACGCCGCCCTCGCGCTTGCGCGGCAGGCCATTGATGGCGCCCGCGCCGGCGTCGTCGGGGCCCAGAGCGGACTCGCCGCTGCGTGGAATGCGGCGACCACGGCGTCGCTCAACGAGAGCAAGATCGTTGTCGGTGAGCGGCGTGAGGACGTACAGGCAGCCGAGGCCGGCCTCCTCCAGGCGCGCGGTGCGCTCGCCGCTGCCCGTGCTAGCCTCGAGTACACGCTCATCCGCACCCCCATCGCGGGCACGGTGACCTCGCTCTCGATTGCCGCCGGCGACTTCCTCTCGCCGCAGCAGCAGGTGGCAGTGGTTGCCCGCGAGGGTGCGCAGGAGGTGGTGGCGTACGTGAGCGACGCGGTGCGGAGCCGGAGCGCGGTCGGCATGCACGCACGCGTTGCCGGCAGCTTCGCGGGTGTCGTCGTGTCGCTCGACCCCGGCCTCGATCCAGCAACAAAGCTCGCGCGTATGACGGTGAGCGTGCCGCAGCCCGCGCGCCTCACGAACGGCTCGTTCGTCGAGGTAGCGCTCACGGCAGCGACGAGCACCCGGCAAGCGGCAGCAGCGACGAGCAGCACCGCGTGGTACCTGCCGATCGAGGCTATCAAGGTGCTGCCGGGCGGACTCGCAGTGCTCACCGTCTCCGACGGTGTCCTCACCGCGGTACCCATCCCCGAGGGCACGATCATCGGCGATCGTATGCTCGTGCGCGATACGCTCATGCCCGACCTCAAAATAGTCGCGGACGCGCGCGGCAAGGTCGTCGGCGAGCGGGTGGAGGAAGTTGAGAACGAGACTATGGACAAAGGACAAGATACGGGACAATAGACTATGGACTATAGACGATAGAGCGACGGGACTATAGACCACAGACAGTGGGGACGAAACGCATCGCAGTACCTATTGTCTATAGCCTGTTGTCTCGTCTTTCCTCTTTTCACTTATCACTTTTTTCTCGTATGTCCCCCCTCTGGACAACCCTCCTCGAGCGACGCGCGCTCTCCTACCTCATCATCGCGGCGCTCACCGTGTACGGCCTCTTCTCGATGCTCTCGATGCGCCGCGAGTCGTCCCCCGAGGTGGAGATACCCGTCGCGATCATTACCACGGTGCTCCCCGGCGCAGCGCCGCACGATGTCGAGTCGCTCGTCACCGATGTCGTCGAGCGTGCGGTCGGCAACATTGAGCAGGTGAAGCAGGTCACCTCCTCGTCGCGCGAGGGGGTGTCGTCGGTCGTCGTTGAGTTCAACGCCGAGGCAGACATAGACCGCTCGGTGCAGAAGGTACGCGACGAGGTCGCAAAGGTCCGTGGCGATCTCCCTGATGATGCGACCGAGCCCTCAATCACCAACATCAACTTTGCCGACCAACCGATACTCATCGCCGCGCTCGCCGCCGACCTCCCTGCGACGGAGTTCAAGGCATTTGCCGACTCGGTCGAGAAAGACCTTGAGGGGCTCGCGGGGGTGTCGCGCGTTGATGTGGCGGGGGTGCGCGAGCGCGAGGTCACCGTCATCGTGCGGCCCGAGGCGCTCCTCGCGCACGGACTGTCGCTCGGCGAGGTGACGGGCGCCATCGCGAGCGCGAACGCTGAGCTCCCCGTCGGTTCGATCACCCAGCGTGGCATCGAGTACCCGATCGCGCTCAAGACGGCGATCGAGGACACGAGCGAGGTCGCGCGCATCCCCGTCATCGCGCGGAGCGGCGCCACCTTCACCCTTGCCGACATCGCAACGGTTGCAGACGGTGTCGCCGAGCCGACGACGCTCTCCCGGGTGTCGGTCGGCGGCGCTCCGTCGCTCCAGGCGGCGACACTCACCGTCTACAAGCAGCAGGGTACGGACGTCGGCGAGGTGACCACGCGCGTGCGCGCGGCGCTCGCTGCGCTCAACACGAATGGCGTCACCACGTACGTGTCGTTCGACAACGGCGACCAGGTGCGCAAGGACCTTCTCCAGCTCACCCGTGTCGGCTTCGAGGCAGTCGCACTCGTCATGATTGTACTCTTCGCGACCCTCGGTTGGCGCGAGGCGCTCATCGCGGGCCTCTCGATACCGCTCTCCCTCCTCGTCTCTTTCATTGCACTCAAGGAGAGCGGCAACACGATCAACTTCATCTCCCTCTTCTCGCTCATCCTCTCGATCGGTATCCTCGTTGACTCCGCAATCGTCGTCGTCGAGGCTATCCACGTGAACCTCACGAAAGGCCTCGGTAAGATTGCCGCTGCGCGCACCGCGCTCCTCGAGTACAGCAAGCCGCTCACCGCTGGCACCCTCACCACCGTCGCGGTGTTCGTGCCGCTCTTCACGATATCCGGCGTCACCGGCAAGTTTATCGAGAGCATCCCCTTCACGGTCGTGTTCGTGCTCCTCGCGTCTATCTTCGTGGCGCTCGGCATGACGCCGCTCCTTGCCGCGCTCGCCCTGCGGCAGCGCAGCGCCTCGAAGCTCGAGGAGCAGCAGGAGGAGCTCGCCGACAAGCTCCGCGGGTGGTACCGGAGGCGCATCGCTCGGTTCCTCGACAGCCGTAAAGCGAAGCGGCGCTTCGTCGGCGGCATCATCGCTGCGTTCGTGCTCGCCCTCGCGCTCCCCATAACCGGCCTCGTGAAGGCGACCTTCTTCCCCCAGGGCGACCTCGACTACCTCTACGTGGAGATAGAGGACCTCGTCGGTACCCCGCTCTCCCACACCGACCTTCATGCGCGCGCGGTCGAGGAGGAGCTCTACCATATCCCCGAGATCGAGTCGTTTACGACGACCATTGGGTCGGGCTCGTCGTTCAACGAGCAGGCGTCGCACGGGAGTCGCTTCGCGTCGGTCAACATCAACCTCCGTACCGACCGCACCCGACACGCGAGCGAGATCCGCGAGGAGCTTACCCACACTTTCGCCTCCTACGAGGGTGCGACGATACGCGCGTACCAGCTAAACAACGGCCCGCCTTCGGGGGCACCCATCAAGATCACCTTCTCCGGAGACGGCCTCGACGCGCTCAAGACTGTTGCGCTCTCCGCACGCACGCTACTCGCCGCCACGCCCGGGGCTACCGACGTGCAGACGAGCGCCGATACCGATGCTTCCGAGATCTCCCTCACCGTCTCTCGGCGCGCCGCCGCGGAGCTCGGCCTTTCCCCTGCCCTCATCGCCCAGACGCTCCGCACCGCGGTCTACGGCGTGGAGGCGACCACCATCAAGCTGCGCGGCGACGAGGTGTCGGTCATGGTGAAGCTCGCACTCAACCCCGACTTTGCGACGCCCGGGGATACGACGCGCACCACCATCGAGCGCATCGGCTCTATCCCCGTGCCGACCGCTCGCGGCACCGTGCTCCTTGGGAGCGTCCTTTCGGCGGGGCTCACGAGCACGAGTGAAGCGGTACAGCACGAGGATCGCGAGCGCATCATGACCGTCACGAGCCAGGTAGCGCCCGGCGCGTACGCTGCCGATGTGTCGCGCGTGTTTGCGGAGAAGGCGGCGCAGGAGCTCTCGCTCCCGGAGGGTGTTGCCATGAAGGTGGGCGGCGAGAATGAAGACGTAGACCAGTCCTTCCGCGACATGTTCCGCGCGCTCATGTTCGGGGTCCTCCTTATCCTTGTCGTGCTCATCGTGGAGTTCAACCGCTTCCGTACCTCGTTCCTCGTGCTCTCTGTGGTGCCGCTCTCGCTCATCGGCGTGCTCTTTGGCCTCCTCATTACGCGCCAGCCGGTCTCCTTCCCCACCATGCTCGGCTTCATCGCGCTCGCGGGGGTCGTCGTAAACCATGCGATTATCCTCGTTGACGTCTTTGGCCAGCTCAGCCGACGCCACCCTGAGATGCCGATACGTGATGTGGTGATCGAAGGCGGTGCCATACGCCTCCGCCCGATCCTCCTCACGAAGCTCACCTCGATCATCGGCCTCATCCCCCTCCTCTTCGCTTCCGACCTCTGGCAGCCGATCGCGGTCGCGATGATCTTCGGGCTCTCCTTCACGGGCGTCCTCACACTCATTCTCCTCCCTGCGCTCTACCTCAAGTTCTGCAAGGGCGACTTCGCACACGATGACTCCATGCCTGTCGTGCACCCCGATCCCGCGCCCGACACCGGCTTCCGGCACATCGGGGAGGTGCTGCGGGGAAAAAGGGAGGGAAGAGAAAAGTAAAAAGAGGAAAGTGCTAAGAGAAAAGAGAAAAGAAACGACGCACGTCCTTTCCGGGCTAAAGAAACTTTTCGGGGCCTGATTTTGGTATAGTACGGCTATGGTTAGCC
>CAZMPG010000031.1:0-13413 GCA_964568345.1 uncultured Candidatus Saccharibacteria bacterium
CCTGGGGCTGGAGAAGGTCCCAAGGGTTCGGCTGTTCGCCGATTAAAGTGGTACGCGAGCTGGGTTCAAACCGTTCAGAAGTTTTGCGAAGGACTTTTGAACCGTTTGAACCCGCATTGAGAGTTTTAGTCTTTCTGTCTTAGGAAATGAGTATAGAGAACGACCTCAACACGGCGGTCCTGAACACATCGTTCAGGTAAAAGTTGACTGATATCGGTGAAGCCCTCGCGAGAGCAGGGTGATCCCGAGGGAATCCGCCCGGTGGCGGAGCCCGTAGAGACTGAACGTCAACTAGCCCAATGAAAGTTGGGTGAAAGCTACAGTCCATCCCGTCTGGAAACAGGCGAAAAGGAGCGTGAGACAGGTTGGTTCTCTATCTACCGTGGGCGTTGATTCTTGAGGAGATTTACCCGTAGTACGAGAGGACCCGGGTGAACTGACCGCTGGTCTATCGGCTGTCACGCCAGTGGCACTGCCGAGTAGCTATGTCGGGAATGGATAACCGCTGAAAGCATCTAAGCGGGAAGCCAACTCCAAGATAAGGAATCGTTTGAGACCCGTAGGAGACCACTACGTTGATAGGCACCAGGTGGAAGGCGAGTGATCGCTTGAGCCGAGGTGTACTAATTCGTCGAGTCTCCTGTTGGGAAATCTGACAATCGCTATCGTCCATAGCGCGTATACGGGAACCGTATACGGGACGACGTTGTTCTGCGAATGCAGAGTGTGTGCTGTCTATCGGGGTGTGCAATTCGTATACGGATCCGCATACCCTGTATACGAAACCCGTATACTATACGATCTCGTATACGAATCCCGAAATTAATGAGGTGTGGGAGCTGGTAAACGGGGTGTAGCTCAGTTGGTTAGAGTACGCCCCCGCGGGGTGTGGTCGGTGGTTCGAGTCCACCCATCCCGACGATGTTCCTTCGGTCCTCGCATGCTTCGGGCAACAAGCCCCACGCATGGTCCGTGCGCGCCCATTTCATCCCCTGTGGGATGCGAGCGGATTGGAGTGCAACCCATGGCCTCCCGAGGACCACCCTATCCTTCCCCCACATGAGTGCTGTGTGGGGGCTATCTCCCACCCCTCATTCCCGCTTTACTCGATACGCATTGAGTGTTCCGTGTTGGTGACTCGACGCAGGGGGTACACCTGTTCCCATTCCGAACACAGAAGTTAAGCCCTGTCGTGGCGATGGTACTCGCAAGGGGAGAGTAGCTAGTCGCCAACACGGAGCATTCAACCAAAAGGCGGGCGCAGAGCCCGCCTTTTGGTATACTACAGTCTATGGACTCGCGGTGGGCACGGAGCATGCGCGCACGGTACGGGCTCGGTATCAGCCTTGTGGGCGCTCTGCTTGTCGGTGGGTACGTCGCCATAAGCACGTACCGGCCGCCATCTTGCACGGATGGTGTACGGAACCAGGACGAAGCCGGCGTGGATTGCGGTGGGGTGTGTACGTACCTGTGTGCGTCACAGACCGAACCGCTGCGGGTCGTCTGGACGCGGCTCTTCGAGGTAGCGCCAGGGTGGTGGTCTGCCATGGCGTACGTTGAGAACCCCAATGCGCATGCGGTTGCCACGCGCGTACCGTACCGCTTCAGACTCTTCGAGCAGGAGGGCGTTTCGGTGCGTGAGGAGGTGGGTACCACCTTCATTCGTGGCGAGCCGCTCGTGCCGATCTTTGTAGGGAGGATCAACGTGGGGAGCCGTGTGCCGTACCGGGTGACCTTCGACTTTCCGGAGGACCCATTCTGGCAGTATACGGACGCCGCGTACCAGGTGACCGTGCTCGAGCAGACGATCACCACCTCGCCGACGCAGCAGGTGGTGGCGGCGACCCTCCGCAACGACGAGCCGCGTGATCTCGAGCGCATCGTCGTCAATGCCATCGTGTTCGACGATGCACAGAACGCCATCGCTGCGTCGGAGACGTACGTGGATCGACTGCCCGCACGCGGGAAGCGCGGCATCCGCTTTACGTGGCCAAATCCCTTCAGTGAGAGCCCGAAGCGGGTCGAGGTGGTGCCGCGCGTGCCGGTGCAGCCATAGCACACCCATCCGTGGCGTTGGGTCGTGGCGTGCGTCTTCGGGCTATCGTGGGGAATCGTCATCGCGGGCGCGAGCGAAGCGATCTAGGACCGATTTTCTTGCCAAGCCACGCCGGCGGCGGGGCTCGCAGGGTGGCTTAATGTTTATGCAGCGCATACTGCCATCCCCGCGTAACCTCTTCGCATTGCTGTTGTGTATCGGTCCTGGATTGTTTCGCATGCGGTCATCCCCGCAGCAGGTGGGGGTTCGCAATGACGATGCTATGCGAGACAGTTTGTTAGAGATGGTATAACGCCGATTGCCTCACCATGCCACACCTCACGCGTACAACTTTACGGAACGATTGGGTGCTCGTCGCCGCAGCCACCGTGCTTTCGCTCCTCGGCCTCGTGACGATGCACTCATTCTCGACAGAGGCGACATTTTTCGCGCGGCAGGCAGCCTGGATCGCGGTGTCACTTGGCGCCCTGTTTCTCGTGTCGCTCCTTGATGCGCGGGTGTTCTCCCGCACAGGCGTCGTTGTGGGGGCGTACGCAGGGGTGCTCGCGAGCCTTGTCCTTGTCCTTGTCGCTGGGACGGTCGTCCTTGGCGCCCGCAACCGGTTCGACCTCGGGGCGTTCGCGCTCCAGCCGTCGGACCCGGCACAGCTTATCCTCGTCATTACGCTCGCGAAGTACTTCGCGCGGCGGCACCTCGACATTGGCCAATTTCGGCACATTTTCGTATCGGGTGCGTATGCGCTCGTCTTGTGCGGGCTCCTCTTCTTCGAGCCAGACTTCGGCTCCGCCATCATCGTATTCGCTATCTGGTTTGGCATGGTGCTCGTGGCGGGCATCTCGCGGATTCACCTCGGCGCCGTTCTCCTCGCGGGAGTAGTGTCTCTCGGGCTCCTCTGGACATTTGGCTTTGCCGACTACCAAAAGGCCCGCATTCTCACCTTCCTCGACCCGCTCGCTGACGTCCGCGGCTCCGGGTACAACGCGCATCAGTCGGTTATCGCGGTCGGCTCCGGCATGTTCCTCGGCAAGGGCATCGGGTACGGCTCACAGTCGAAGCTCGAATTTCTCCCCGAGTACGAGACCGACTTCGTGTTTGCCGCTTTTGCCGAGGAGTGGGGCTTCGTGGGGGTGGCGCTCCTCGTCGCACTCTTCGGCCTCCTCCTCGGGCGCATTGTGCAGCACGCGCGGCTCGGTGCGACCAACTTCGAGACGCTCGTGTGTGCGGGCATCGTCGTGTGGTTCCTCGCGCACGTCGTGGTGCACATCGGCATGAATGTCGGCCTCCTCCCTGTCACCGGCACCACGATCCCCTTCCTCTCGTACGGCGGGAGCCACCTGGTGACCGAGTTTGTGGCGCTTGGCCTCGTGCTCGCGATGAGCCGCTACGAACGCTCGGTGCGCCGCGACGAGCTCGATCGCGGGGTAATGGGGCTCGAGGGGGTGTAGGGACACCCTTGCGTGACGGGCGAAAGTGTGCTTATATATACGTGGTTATTCTTTGTCACCGTGGGCCCTCGGGCCCCCTGCGAGAGGAGAATGAATAATGAGTACGAACATTGCCCCGTTGCCGGGGCTGCCTTCGAGGCGTGAGACGTGGTTGAGTTTCGTGCGATACTTCGGGCCGGTGCTGCTGGTGCCGGTAGTACTTTCCTTGCTGCTTTGGTACATGGCGACTGGCACACTTGCTATGGAATGGCATCTCTCGCAAACCCTGGCTGTGGTCGTGGCGATCTTTCTTTGTGCGGTGGGTATGGTAGGTGCGCTAGCCATGCTTGGTGCGTTGAGGCGAATGGCTGGGAATTTCGTTAGCGGCACCGTCGACAGATACACACTCGAGAATTGTGCCGAAAGGCCGGTCTTGATGTTGCTCGTCCGCAATCGGGCTGATGCGTGGCGAGACGCCCAAGCACGCATCCTTGCCGCCGAGGAAAAACAAGCAGAATCACGGGCGCGGACAGGCAGGGTGGCAGCACTCATCGGTGCGATGCCGAATGAGGGTGTGCCTGAAGCAGTGCTCCGGCATGCCCTTGAGGATCTGCTGAGGGTAATTAATAGCTTTGAGAGCCGCGAACAGGTAGAGCGCGAGGTCGGGGCAGATGATGTGCGCATTCTGTACCAGCGTTGCGTGCGCGTCATGGCGCATGCTCTCTTTGAGCGGTTGGGTATCGCGGCGATGTACAGCACCGACCTGCACCGCTTACATCCCGGAACAGTCACGTCTTTCCTGGAAACGTACCAGGTAACCGCTGACTTCGAGAAGGGGATCGAAGTGCGTGTGCCCCGTAGTGATGTCGTTGCTGGGTTGGTGTTTATGATCAACCACTTCCTTGCGATCTACTGAGCCTTCCCAGCCTCTTGGCCATTTGCAGGTGATGTTTGCTGCTGATGGTGGGATGTCGTAAAGCCACTGTTCTACCTATAGCCCCGCGCGTTTCGTGCGGGGCTTATTTTGTATGTAGAGTCTTGTTGTGTCTGTAACCATCCCCTTGAGGCTGTACGCCTCCCGTACGTGCTCGTGGAGCTTTCTCGCATACGCCTGCGCACGGACGGGGTCGGCGAGGAGCGATGCGAACGCGTGTGCAAGGTTCTCGGGGGTTGGGGTGACCGTGCGTCCCGAGACCCCATCCTCCACCACCTCGCTCATGCCCGTGTCGCTACTTACGACCACGGGGAGCTCCGCATACCCCGCCTCGAGGAGTACGTAGGGGAGGCCCTCTTTCTTCGAGGGAAGGGTAAAGAGGTCGAGCGCTTTGAGGTAGCGCGCACCCTCGGGCACGTACCCGACGAGGTGTACGAGATCGGCCACGCCGAGCTCCCTTGAGCGCGCTGCGAGCTTCTCACGCTCCTCACCGTCGCTTATGAGGATGAGGTGCGCAGCGGTGCCTCGGTCGCGGAGGAGCGCCAGAGCTTCGACGAGCGCCGTAAGGTTTTTGTTGGGGTGGTACTCGGCGATCGTGCCGATCCACGGCGTGCGCAGCACCTCGACCGGCGCTTGGGGGAGGAGCCTGGTTCGTGCGGTGTCCCGATCAAGGAAATCTGGCGCCACGATGCCGTTCCGGATGAGCACGATGCGGCGCGTGAGGAAGGGGAGCGACGCGGCGCGCACCGCGGTGTCTTTCGTGAGCTGTACCGAGCGGTGTGCGAGGAGCATGGTGAGCCAGGAGGAGAGGAGGATGAGCAGGCGCTGCCAGCGGGGGCGCCACGACTCGTCGTAGGCAAGCCCATGCGAGGTAAAGACGACCGTGGGGACGCCGGCGAGCCTCCCCACGAGTGCGCCGATGCCGCCCGCTTTCGAGCTCATCGCATGGAGCACGTGCGGCCGCTCAGTGCGGATTAGGCGCCACACCTCCCCGAGCGCGCGTATGTCGTTGAGAAGCGACATGTCGCGCATGAACGAGGGTACCACGACGGTACGCACCCCTGCTTCAGCGAGCATGCGGGCGAGGGAGCCAGCAGCCGCACCTCGCTTTCCCGTGCCGCCGAGCGCCACCACCACCTCGAACTGCTCTCGGGGGAGGTGTGTCGCAAGGTCGAAGAGGTATCGCTGCGCGCCGCCAAAATTGCTCTTCGTGATGAGGTAGAGTACCTTGGTGCGCGTGGGGTTCTCCATGCGGCAATGGTACCACGAGAGCAGCGTGCTCGCCTGCCTCGGGCGTGGTACCATGCAGGTACGAGGTATGGTGCTCAACCGACACGAAGCGCTGGCACTCCTCCTGGGCGACCTCATCGTCCTCTACCTTTCGCTGTGGCTCACCCTCCTCGCGCGGTACCTTGCGGTGCCGAGCGAAGCGCTCTGGCTCCTCCATGCGCTACCCTTCACCCCTCTCTTTGCCGGGACGGTGCTCGTGTACTTCATCGCCGGGCTCTACGACCAGCATACGACACTTCTCCTCCGGCGCTTGCCGACGCTCGTGTACGTGAGCCAGAGCATCGCCGTGGCGCTCGCGGCGCTCGTGTTCTTCTCGGTGCCCGCATTCGGCATCACCCCGAAGACCATACTCCTCATCTTCCTCGTGTGCTCCTCGGGGCTTATGGTGCTCTGGCGCCTCCATGGCACGCGGCTTATGGGGGTGCGGCACCAGGCAAAGGCACTCGTGCTCGGCGCGGGGGATGAGGTGGAGCAGCTCGTCCGCGAGCTCAACGAGAATCCGCGGCATGGTATTGCGGTGGCGCACCGCTTCGACCCAGCGGATGTCAAGGTGTCGGAGCGGCTAGAGAGTCACGTCGCTGCATTCATTGCGAGCGAGCACCTCGACATGATCATTGCCGACATACGGAACCCGCACATGGAGCGCATCACCCCGGTCTTCTACAACCTTCTCTTCCTCCACCCCTCACTCGTCGTCGTTGATGCAATGCGTCTCTACGAGGGCCTGTTTCGCCGCATCCCCATCTCCATGCTCGAGCATACGTGGTTCATCGAGCACATCACGCGCCAGCCGCGCCGCTTCTACAACGCATACCACCGCGCCTTCGACGTGTGTATATCGCTTGCTCTCGGCATCGTGACGCTCCTCATCACGCCGCTCGTGGCACTCGCTATCAAGCTCGACGGCCCCGGCCCCGTGTTCTCTTTCCAGCGGCGGGTCGGTAAGGACGGGAGGCCGCTCGATCTCGTGAAGTTTCGTACCATGACGGTGGCGAACGATGCGGGTGAGTGGGAGGGTGCGGAGCAGCGCAATACGGTGACGCGGGTCGGCAAGATCCTCCGCACGACGCGCATTGACGAGCTGCCGCAGCTCTGGAATGTGCTCCTCGGCGGGTACTCGCTCATCGGTCCACGGCCTGAGTTTCCCGCTGCGGTCACGGCGTACGCGCGCGAGATTCCCTACTACAATGCGCGGCACCTCATCACCCCTGGCCTTTCCGGCTGGGCGCAGCTCAACCACGATGCCCACCCCCACCACGGCGTTGATGTCGTAGAGACGCGCAACAAGCTCTCCTACGACCTCTACTACCTCAAGCACCGATCGGTGTGGCTCGACCTTGAAATAGGGCTCAAGACGGTGAAAGCGCTCCTCTCGGCGATGGGGAAGTAACCTTTCCCCTGCACCACGCGTTTCCCTAGCTATGAAGCAGCATGCAGTCATAACCGGCGGCGGAGGCTTCATCGGGAGCAACCTCGTGCGCGCACTGATTGCGGCGGGGTATGAGGTGACAGTGCTCGACACCTTTGTCGCGGGCAGGTTTCCGGAGCGCCTTGTGCTGGGTGTGCCGGTGTATGAGGTGGATGTGCGGGACACCGCTGCCTGCGCAGCACACATTCCCGCAGGGTCTCTCGTGTTCCACCTCGCCGCACTGCCGCGCGTGCAGGATTCGCTCGACTCTCCACAGGCGACCCATGACGTGAACGTGAACGGCACCGTGAGTATACTTGTGGCAGCGCAGCAGTCAGGGGCGCGCCGCGTGGTCCTGGCATCATCCGCTGCGGTGTACGGCGACCAGGAGGTGCTTCCCCTCGCCGAGGATCTTCCCGCTCTGCCGAAGAGCCCCTACGGGCTCCACAAGTACATCGGTGAGCAGTACTGTCGCCTGTGGTCTACCGTGTACGGGCTCGAAACAGTATCACTCCGCTTCTTCAATGTGTACGGACCATTCCTCGACCCTGCGGGGCCGTACGCGCTCGTCGTGGGGAAGTTTCTCGCCTGCCGAGCCGCGGGGCAGCCGCTGCCCATCGTGGGCGATGGCACGCACACCCGCGACTACGTGCACGTCGGGGACGTTGCCCGGTGCCTCATCGCTGCGGGAACTTCGGCGTCGGCGGGGAAGGGCGAGGTGGTGAATGTCGGGAGCGGAGTCGAGACCTCGGTGAACGATCTTGCGCGCTGCATCGGGGGGCCGGTCACTCACCTGCCACCCCGCCTCGAGCCTGCCCGTTCGTGCGCCCGTATCGAGCGAGCCCGCACCCTCCTCGGGTGGGAGCCAGCGGTGCCGCTTGGTGAGGGGTTGGCGGCGGTGTAGGCGGTATGGCTACCGTCTGGTAGAATGGAGTCCATGCTTGTTGATGGAACCAGTATCGCAGCATCGCTCAAGCGCGAGATTTCCGCGCGTATTGTGGCGCGGAAGGCACCCCTACGGCTTGGTGTGCTCGTCGTCCACGAGACGCCAGAGATCCGTACGTTCGTGAAGCTGAAAGAGCGCTTTGGCGCGGAGGTGGGGGTAACGGTCAAGGTGCTGCGGCTCGATACCCTGAAGCAGACAACTGAGGCAGTGCTCTCGACACTCCTCCACGCCACCCACGAGCATGACGGCCTCATCGTGCAGCTTCCCCTCCCAGCCTCGTGCGATCTCGATGCGGTGGTGCAGCTCTTCCCCCTCACGCACGACGTCGACGTGATCGGCAGCACCGCGTACCAACAGTTCAAGGAGGGCGCGCTCCCGTTCCTGCCACCGGTGGTCGGCGCTTTCGCGGAGATCCTAAAGCGAGAGGGTGTGTCCCTTACAGGATCGAAGGTGGTGGTGGTCGGGGAGGGGAGGCTCGTCGGGGCTCCTGCCGCGCTGTGGGCGGCACGGCACGGCGCACAGGTCATGGTGGCAACGCGGGAGACACCCGACCTTGCCGCGCTCACCCGCGCCGCCGACGTCGTCATCCTCGGCGCCGGTTCTCCTGGCCTCCTCACGCCCGATATGGTACAGGAGGGGGTCGTGATCCTCGATGCGGGGACGAGCGAGTCGGAGGGAATGCTCCGTGGCGACGCTGACCCCGCATGCGCTGACAGAGCGCGTCTCTTTACGCCAACCCCCGGCGGCATTGGCCCGATCACGGTTGCTAAAGTCTTTGAGAATCTTGTCGCGCTTGTCGCGCTCAAGGAGCGTCGGGTGAAGGGTTAGGGGATCGATGTCGCTGTCGTTGCGGGTCCCCCTCTATGGTGGGTGCCCCCTGCAACAGGCGGGGCTCGCAGACAACGTACGGAGGTGTGAGGAGTGGGGTATCCCTCGTGTAGCGTCGCTTGCGTGCGTGCGAAAAAGGGCTATACTGGCCACCATGAACCCTACCGTGTACCGCGCATGGGCGGTGGTGCTTCTCCTGTGCGCGGGGGGCCTCGCGTGGGCGCTCGTGCGGGCGTACGCTACCCCTGGCGGCTTTGACTTTCGCTTCGGCCTCGACCTCGTCGGTGGTAGTCACCTTGTCTATGAGGCAGACACAACCTCACTCGATCCGAGCGAGGTCGAAGAAGCGATGGCAGCGCTCCGCGACGTCATCGAGAACCGTACAAACCTCTTTGGTGTCTCTGAGCCGCTCGTCCAGGTCGAGCGCGCGAGCTCGCTCGCTGCGGGCGACACCAAAGAGCGGCTCATCGTGGAGCTGCCGGGCGTCACCGACCTCGCTGAGGCGACTCGCATGATTGGCGAGACGCCGGTCCTCGAATTCAAGCTCGTCGTCCCGCCAGCAGGCTCGTCGTCCGAGCCGACGTACCGTGACACCGGTCTCACCGGCAGGTTCGTGACGAAAGCAACGCTCCAGTTTTCTGGGGGAATGGGGGCAGGTTTCTCGAACGAGCCCATCGTTCTCGTAACGTTCAATGACGAGGGGAAGAGCATATTCGGCTCACTCACGAAAGACCACGTGGGGGAGAAGGTCGCCATCTTTCTCGACGGGCGCCTCATCTCCGATCCAGTGATCCGCGAGCCCATCCTCGGCGGCACCGCAACGATAAGCGGTGGCTTTACCGCTGAAGAAGCGAAGAAGCTCGTGCGCGACCTCAATATCGGCGCGCTCCCTGTACCGATCCACCTCGCATCAACCGAGTCGGTCGGTGCTTCGCTCGGCATGGAGACTCTGAGCAAGGGGGTCACTGCAGGGCTCTACGGCATCGGCATCGTGATACTTTTCCTCATCCTGTGGTACCGCCTCCCGGGCTTTGCCGCAGCGCTCGCACTCGTGCTCTACCTCCTCCTCAACCTCGCCGTGTACCTCGCCATCCCGATCACCATCACCGCAGCGGGGCTTGCCGGCTTCATCCTCTCGAGCGGTATGGCGGTTGATGCAAACATCCTCATTTTTGAGCGGATGAAGGACGAGCTTCGTCGAGGAAAGACGGTGCGTGACGCTGTGCGTGAAGGTGTTGCGCGTGCTTGGCTTCCTATACGCGATGGCAATCTCACCGGCATCCTGTCGGCGATCATTCTCTTTTGGTTTGGTACGGCGAGCGTCGAGGGGTTTGCGTTGACGCTCACGATCGGTATCCTCGTCTCGCTGTTTACAGCGATTGTGGTGACAAGAACATTCCTTCTTGCGCTTGCGGGGAACACCGAGTCTGCGCGGTACCGGGCGCTTTTTCTCAGCGGCGTTGATCGTTTTTAGAATACCCATGTTTATCATTCGCCGTCGCGCCATATTTTTTGCCATAGCAGCCATGCTTGTCGGCGGTGCATTGTTCGCGACGTTCCTGTTTGGGATACGACCGAGTATTGAGTTTACGGGAGGGACCATCATTGAGATTGGGTACCCTGAGGGTCGTGCGGACAAGGGGGCTCTTGAATCTCGATTTGATACACTCGGTCTTGGCGCATACTCACTTCGCCCCTTTGGGGACGATGCGTACCTGCTCCGTGTGCGGGAGTTATCGGTGCATGAGCGCGACGCGGTTGTTGCTGCAGCATCGCTTGACGGCGCTACCCGTCCCGAGCTACGTCGCCAGAACACCGTTGGCCCCACCATCGGTGGTGAGCTGCAGCGAAAAGCATTTGTCGCGCTCGCGGTGGTTATTGCCCTTACGATCGTCTACGTTGCATTCGCGTTTCGACAGGTGAGTGAGCCGGTGTCTTCATGGAAATATGGGCTTATTGCGATTGTGACACTCGCGCACGACGTCATTGTTCCGATCGGAGTTTTTGCTATCGTCGGCCATTTCCTCGGCATCGCTGAAGCGGATGTGCTTTTTGTCACAGCGCTCCTTACGATTCTCGGGTATAGCGTGAATGATACTATTGTCATATTTGATAGGATCCGCGAAAACCTGAAGCGTAATGCAGACGAGGGAGTTACGGAGTCGTTTGACGTAACGGTGGGCACCTCGCTTGAGCAGACGTTCGTTCGATCACTCAACACCTCAGTCACCGTACTCATCGTTGTGGTGGCAATTCTTATTTTCGGCGGTTCTGCGACCAGATATTTTGCCCTCGCGCTCACTGCTGGTGTTGTTGCTGGTACCTACTCCTCGCTCTTCCTTGCCGCACCGCTCCTCGTATGGGTGGAGCGGCGTCAGGCTCGCCGTGTGGCAGCGGTGGTCTCGCCCGATATGGGTGGCGTCAGAGCTGTCAAAAAAGGCAAGGGCAGCAACCCTTCGTAGTGCAGTACTGTATACGTATGGTCCTCATCGGCATCACTGGCACGCACGGCGCAGGCAAGGGGACCGTCACCGACTATCTCCACCGCGTACACGGCTTCTCGTGCTTCTCGGTGTCGGAGTTTCTCGCCGCAGAAGCGGCGAGGCGGGGAATGAAGCCCGACCGCGCTGCTCGCGGGGCGATTGCAAACGAGTACCGCGCGCAGGGCCCCACGGCGCTCATGGAGGCAGTGCTCGCCGCGATTCCCGAGCATGCGGAACGGGTGGTGCTCGAGCCGCAGTACACGGTAGCCGAGGTGTACTTCGTGCAGGGGCAGGGCGGCATCGTGCTCGCTATTGATGCGGACCTAGCTGTGCGTTACGAGCGGGTCCATGTCCGAGGGAGTGCAAAAGACGATGTCTCTTTTGAAGAGTTCAGACAGCGGCAGGAGCGCGAGATGGCGGGGAATGAAAGGGAACAAAACCTCGCTGCCGCGATGGCTGCCGCAGACGTGCACCTCACGAACGATGGGACGGTCAGTGAGCTCGAGCAGGCGGTCGGGGAGGTGCTCCGGTCCCGTGCTCTTGCTGGATAAAAGAAACCCGCTGTGTGCGGGTGTGTTAGGTACGTAGGGAATGTCACTGCACCAACGTTCCCACGAACCGTAGACCGGCGAGGTACCGCTCAACCTGCCGGAGTTTCGTACCGTTGATGATCGCAACCTCGATGCCGTAGCGCTCGGCTGCTTCCGCAGCAACGGGGTCAAAGGGGGCGGAGAGGCCCGGGTCCCAGTGGTTGGGGAGGAGTGTGCGGAAAGAGGGCCAGTCGGTCGTCGTGATCGGCGTGGCGTCCTTGTATCGGTGCGGGTCTCTGTCGTACGCGTAGTCCACGTTCGAAAGGTTGATGACGCGGTGTGCGCCGAGGTTTTTCGCTATTTGCACCGCACGGAGGTCGGTCGAGGCGCCGGGCCGATACCCAGCGGCTACAATGAGCTTTGCGCTCCTAGGGACGTCCACCACCTCATCGGGGTTCGTGATGATGACGGGGTGTGCAATATCGCGGAATATGGTGCGGAGGAGGTGGCCATTTAAGCGCGTCGCGTGGAGGCCGAGCCAGTCGAGGTCGTCGGCGGTGAGCGTACTCACCTTTTTTGCCGCCTCCTGGTACCGCCGCGCGGTCTTGCCGCCTCCCGTGATGATCGCAAAGCGCATGCCCTGTGCGGCGTGCGCGAGGATGAATGCCTTGAACTTGCGGAGAAACTGTGTGTCGATCTGGTCCGGCACAATAAGCGACCCGCCGACTGAGATCACGATAGTTTCCGCATTCATGGCCACAGTATATCACGGCGCTTGACGGCGGCCATTCCATCGGTATACTAGCCCTACTGCCGAACTGGGGCAGGCGTTGTTTGACAACCGCATAGACAGAACGACAAAAACGTAAGGAACAGAAGAGTATTCTCTTTTGTTCCGTCCTTGGGTACTTGCCCGACCAACGGGACAGGTACCCTCAACTCAATTGATTCCTATCTATTGTTAGAGTTTGATCCTAGCTCAGGGTGAACGCTGGCGGCGTGGATAAGGCATGCAAGTCGAGCGGGCGCATCACGGTGCGTGTGATACTCGGGATTCGTATACGCATATCGTATACGGGCGCAAGCAGTAGAGCTGCTTGCCCGTCATCCCGAACTCCGTATACGAACCCCGTATACGAGAGCATCACGTGTAGCGTGATGCGCCAGCGGCAGACGAGGTAGTAACACGTAGGTACGTACCCCACAGTCGGGCATAGCCAGCCGAAAGGTTGGGTAATTCCCGATGGTCTCAGCGCATCACATTGCATGTGATGCGAGTATGAGTGACGAGAATGAGTATGAGTGCACGGCTTCGCCGCGTCGACCACCGGTCGGCATTCATTCTCATTCTACATACTCATTCTCGCATCGCACGTAGTGCGATGCGCTGAGTAAAGTTTTTCGCTGTGGGAGCGGCCTGCGTCGTATCAGCTTGTTGGTAGGGTAATGGCCTACCAAGGCTATGACGCGTAGGGGAGGTGAGAGCCTGACCCCCACCGATGGAACTGCGACAC
>CAZMPG010000032.1:0-12116 GCA_964568345.1 uncultured Candidatus Saccharibacteria bacterium
ATCAGTGAGCTACTGAAGGGAGGATGAAATAGGCCCCGAAAAGTTTCTATACTCCAAAAATAGAAGCAATGGGTCTCTCGTGGATCGCTGCAATGCACGAACCCATTGAGGATTCCTATAGCCGTCCGCGCTTGCTTAGTGTGCATCGTGACCATGGTGGTCGCGGTTTGCGCACGATCTGCGACGGGCCTGGCTACGGGTGGGTCCGTGATGGCGGGTTCGCGTTTGCCGTTTCGCCCAGTTTTAAAGCCTAAGCAACCTCGGACTCCAGTCCTTAGAAACCTAGTCCTTAGCCCTGTTCCGATTCGTCGGAACAGGGCTACATTTTTGCATGAAAATAAGTCGGTCTTGCGGCGGCAACAGTAGGTGAATGTGCGGACGGTTACAGCTTTTCGCCACCGAACCCAGTTCCGCACACCGAAGGTGTCAGCAGGGAAGGGATGCAGTGTCCGTGGGGTTGGCGAAGAACAGCATAGGTAACTGCTCAACCTCCGCGCACTGTTTCTGCGAGCCCCGCCTGTGGCGGGGCGGGCCCCCACCTGCCGCGGGGATGACCGCAGGCTTTTAGCCGCGAGCAGAGCGTGGCGGGAAGCAGTCCATGATCTGAGCGGCGTTTTGGTACCATAGCGAACACGATCCTGGATTGCTTCCCGCCACAGGCGGGGCTCGCAATGACCACGACATCGGGCTGTTTCTGGAAGGTGTGAGCAATTACCAGCACAGATCTGGCACAGCGCCCATTTTCGTGTACTATTATGAGCATGTATACCCTGATCACACGGTACCTTGCCATAGTCATCGCCATTATGCTTGCGGCGCGGTATGTGCCGGGTATTACGGTTGTCGACCTCACAACCGTTGCGGTGGTCGCACTCGTCCTCGGCCTCATCAACCTCACCGTGCGGCCGGTCCTCATGGTCCTTACGCTCCCGATCACCATCATTACGTTCGGGCTCTCCGTACTCTTCATAAACGCCTTCCTTTTCTGGGGTGTTGGGAGCTTCATCGAGGGCTTTTCGGTCGCAGGCTTCGTGCCAGCGCTCTGGGGCTCGTGCATTGTATCGGCAGTGAGCTTCGTGGCGCACAAGCTGACATAACCTATGGCATTCGTTGACGAGTACGATTTTGAGGCGAGTGCCGGTGCCGGCGGCGACGGTGTCGTGCGCTGGCGCCGGGAGAAGTTCGTCCCTAAGGGTGGCCCGAACGGTGGCGATGGGGGGAAGGGTGGCGACGTCTACCTCGAGGCGGTGCGGGATACCACCATGCTGCACCGCGTGGTGCACGTGCGTACGTACCGTGCGCAGCCAGGCGAGCCAGGCGCTGATAGCTCCAAAACGGGCGCTGATGGCCGGGATCTCGTGATACCGCTCCCCCTGGGCTCTATTGTGACTGAGCGTACGAGGGGTACGACGCTGGAGCTTCTCACCGAGGGGGAGCGGGTGCTCGTACTCCGCGGCGGGGCAAAAGGACTTGGGAACGAGCACTTCAAAAGCTCCACGAACCAGCGCCCCATGCAGTGCACGAAGGGCCAGGATGGCGAGCGGGGTGTTTTCCACGTGGAGCTCCGCCTCATCGCAGATATTGGCTTCGTTGGGCTCCCGAATGCCGGCAAGACGAGCCTCCTCAATGCGCTCACGAGGGCAGGGGCAAAGGTCGGAGACTACCCATTCACCACCCTCGACCCCAACCTTGGCGCATACCATGGTTTCGTACTCGCCGATATACCCGGGCTCATCGAGGGTGCCCACGAGGGTAAGGGGCTTGGCCACAATTTCCTCCGTCACATTGCCCGGACCCGCAGCATCCTACATATTATCTCGCTAGAACGAGATAATATAGCCAATGATTACAAGACAATAAAGCATGAGCTCGATAGCTATCCAGGACTAGGGAGCAAACAGCACCTCATCGTGCTCTCCAAAACAGACACCGTCCCCGAGGGGGAGCTTTCAGAGAGAATAAGCGCCTTCGAGCGCGAGACAGGGGAGCGGGTGTATGCTACGGTGAGTGTACTCGACGATGCCTCGGTGAAGCACTTTGCCGATACGCTCGTACGTACGTTGCGAGATAGCAGGTCGTAGCATCACAAGCGTCCCCTGCACCTTATACCCGTTGTTGTCGTACTATAATACTACGTTTTCAATTAGTATGCTTCTTGTACGAGTAATTTTCTTCGTCTTTGCGAGCCCGCGGCGAAGCAAACCAGACTTGGATCGCTTCGCTCACGCTCGCGATGGTGCCACCCAACGGTTACATGAGGGGGTGTTGCTGGGGGCGAGTGAATAGGGACTTTTTCCATCTTTAAACCTACACCATGCCTACCTATCGCCCGACTATCGGCCTCGAAATCCACGCAGAGCTCAAGACACAGAGCAAGATGTTTTGCGGCTGCAGAAACGACCCCGACGAAACCGAGCCGAACACAAATATATGCCCTGTCTGCATGGCGCACCCGGGCACACTCCCGGTCATCAACCGTGCCGCAGTCGAGCAGGTGCTCCGTGTCGGCACTGCACTCGGCGGCACTCTCGCTAACTTCACCGAGTTTGACCGCAAAAACTACTTTTATCCCGATATACCGAAAAATTACCAGATCAGCCAGTACCAGTACCCGCTCGTATCCGGCGGAAGCATCGGTCCAGTTGCCGTGACGAGGGTGCACCTCGAGGAGGACACCGCGCGGTCACTCCACGGGGAAGTGGCGAGCCTTGTAGACTACAACCGCGCTGGGGTGCCCCTCATGGAGCTTGTCACCGAGCCCGTGATCCACGATGCAGAGACGGCAGTTTCGTTTGCACGAGATCTCCGCCTCCTGCTCCGCTACCTCGGGGCAAGCGACGCAAACCTTGAGAAGGGAGAGATGCGCGTTGAGGCGAATATCTCGCTATCCGCCGACGATACGTTTGGGACCAAGGTTGAGGTAAAGAATCTCAATTCCTTTCGAGCAGTTGAGCAATCTATTGCCTACGAGATACAGCGGCAAGCGGCGGTACTCGATGCGGGCGAGGGGGTACGACAGGAGACGCGTGGGTGGGATGAAGCTAAGCAGCGTACTTTCTCGCAGCGATCCAAAGAGAATTCTCATGATTATCGCTACTTTCCCGAACCTGACCTTCCAAAGCTCTACCTACGAGATATTCCGGCATGGCACGAGGATGTGCTGCGGTCGACACTGCCAGAACTACCCTGGAAGATGCGTGACCGCTATGTAGCAGAGTACCAGCTCCAGGAAAAGGTTGCCCAGGCGCTTGTGTCCGACATAGAGCTCAATACTTTCTTCGCTGCTGCGGCTCGCCTATTGCCCGACACACAGCACGTGCGAACCGCAGCACATTACCTCGCCACCGACCTCGTCGGTCTTCGGGGGAAGTACGACGACCTACGGAGCGTCGCATCCCTCGACGCGGCAGAGTTTGCTGCGATCGTACGCATGACGCTCGATGGCACGCTTTCCTCGCGGGGAGGAAAGGATACGCTCGCAGCATGGTTGCGCACAGGCGGTGACCCACGGACGATCGCCCAAACACTCGGCGTACTGCAGGTGTCTGACACGGGGGCACTTGGAGAGGCGGTGCGGGAGGTGCTCCGCCAGCACGAATCGGTTGTAGCAGAGTACCGTGCAGGAAAGAGCGCAGCACTCGAGTATCTCGTTGGCCAGGGAATGAAGGCAACCAAGGGCGCCGCGAACCCCTCAAAGATGCGAGAAATCATTCTTGAGCAGCTCGGGTAGTCCGCACTACCCTTGTCCACAGGTACAACCTGGTATCTCGTCATCAGGAGCTCTATACTTAGAGCATGACGAGGAGAGACACCGTTACCGAAGAGCTCGAGTTCGAGGGGAAGCGCTACGTTTCGTCTATCCGGGCTGCTGAGCTCGTACACTACACGAAGGACTACGTGGGGCAGCTCGCACGGGCGGGAAAGCTTGACGCACGGCTCGTGGGGAGGAGCTGGTATGTAGCGGTGGATGCTATCAAGGAGCACAAGCGTACAGCGAACTACACACTCACCAAGTCGAAGAAGCGTCGTAAAACCCTACCCAGCGCGCACCGTGAAGGAGACGATATATCTATACAAATTATAGATAGTATTGGTGATGCGGACCACCCAACCGAGGTGGAAAGTGTACCGGATGTGCACCTTGAGGGAAGGGCCTTAGAAAAACTAGAGCCTGCAGCACCAGAACGTAGCAACAATGCGCCTGCTACAGAAACCATTCCCTCTGAGGAATCCCACGAGGATGTAGACCTTCCTGTACTAGACTCCGACCGGGCCCAGGATGAAGCGGAAGAGCCCGCCGCACTAGCTTTTGTCGACAGGCACGTGAAGTCGGTGCCCATACAGGACAGGACAGAGCGACGTGCGCGGGTTGACCCCCTCGTGCACACGAGTATTCGGTATGAGCCCGGAGAGCGTTTCGATTTCGATGAAGAGGGGGGTAATTCTTCGAAACAGACGCTCCGCTACGAAGGGGTGCCGATAGCGCGGCCTGCGCCCGTTGCTGCGCAGGGGAGGACCTTCTCCGCTGGCACTATTCGTACGCGCGGCATAGCGCATCAGGTGGCGAGCGGAGCACCACAGGGCCGACAGCTCATGGACGGCATCCTCGTGCGGGCGGGTGGGGAGCGGGGGCAGCGGTCGGTGCGTGCAAACAACGAACTCGATGCAGCACACGCGTATCGCTCCCAGGAGCGGAGTGTGCACAGGCCAAAAGCTGCCGCGCACGTACTGCTCTTCGTGGGCGCTTTTGTGTGCTGCTTGGGTATTGTCCTACTCCTGCTCCACTTCTTCGCGTAGCGTGCAGCTCCTCCCCAGGTGGGTGGTTGAACCTCACAGATCTAGTAAGTTAGTAAGGGAAGGAAGGGGCACTTCGGTGACTACCCACCACAGCATCTCGTAGGAGGTGAGGAAAAACCGTTTCTGTCGGTGAGGCATTCGCTGCTATACTACAGTGGATGATGAGCCGTTCGTTCCGTATCGGAAGGTGTGTGCGTCGTGGTGCGCTGTGCATCGTCATGGGCACTGCGCTCTGCTGGGGTGTGGGTACTGTGGGTACGCTCTCGGCAGAGGAGCGCATGCCCATTACCTTCGCGTCTGCACGTGCGCTTCCTGACGAGGTACGCGACGGTGACCTTATTACGTACGATCTCACAACCCGTGCGTACGCACTCTCCCGCACGCCAGACGACGAGAATCTTGTGGGGGTGGTGGTGCTTGATCCTGCGGTATACATGGAGGGCGATCAGCCTGGTCCTACCGATCGCCCCATCGCATCCTTCGGCGACGTGTACGTGAATGCCTCGACACTCGGCGGCGACATACAGGCAGGGGACATGCTCACCTCGTCGGAAGTCGCCGGGTTGGCGCAGAAGGCGCCGCGGGACAAGCCGACCTACCTCCTCGGCTTTGCGCTCGGCAGCCTCGTCGAGGCGTCGTCGAGTGATCCAGTCATCATTGAGGGTACCCGGGTGCGCGTGGGGCGGGTACTCGCTGCGCTCCGCATGGGGCCCTACGCCCCGCCGGACGCGCGCGATCCTGAAGGGCGGGGGCAGGGGAGCACCTCACCCCCGGTGGTAACGTCGCTCCAGGACAAGCAGGGCACCGACTTCGATATGTTCAAGGCGTTTCGGTACGCGCTCGCCGCGCTCGTCGCGGGGAGTGCGGTGTTCGTGGCGCTCAAGCGCTTCGGTGACTCGTTCGCGCAGAGCATCGTGTCGGTTGGCCGAAACCCCCTCGCCCGTGCACAGGTACGATCGGTACTCATCTGGAACACATTTGCCATTATTGCCATCTGTGGCGTGGGTATTGCGGTGGGTGCAGCTATTATCCTTGTGCCATAAGAACGTCTCGCGCTATGCCCACCCTCCTCCTTGCAGCCGTGATAGCAAATACTGTGCAACCCACTGAATTGACGGGATGGAGTGGATCATGGTCGCTCGGTGGCGCACTGGTTGCGGGAAGCGTGCTCTGCGTCATTCTCGGGCTCCTTGTGACGATACTCATGGTGCTCCTGCGTCGCCCAACCCACACCTCAGCCTCCTCCGAGGAGGTGCGTAGGGTCATTACTGCCGCCGAAAGCCGCGCGCGGGATATTGTCGCTGAGGCGGAAGCAGAGGCTCGGCGGGCGCGGCTCACCCTCGAAGAGGACCGCGTGCGGGCACTCTCCGAGGAAGGTGAGAGCATCGAGCGCTTCCTCGACGCCTACCGCACGAACCTCGATGCCGCCATCAAGGAGCTCGCGTACGGCATCGAGAAAGAGCACGCTCGGGTGACGAGCCACTTCGTGGAGTCGCTCCAGCGCATCGAGGGGCGTGTTTCGCAGAACGCCGAGGAAGCGCGGCAGAGCATGGACTCCTTCACGAAGCAGTCGAGCGCGCTCTTTGACCGTCTCTCCTACGAGATCGAAAATGTCGAGAAGGGTATCCAGCACCTTGCGCTCGCGCTCGAGGAAGCGGCAGCGAACGAGTCGGGGAAGAATGCGGAGCTCGTCCGCGCGGAGATGCGGAAGATCGGCGAGCAGACCGCCCAGGCGGTCCTCAAGGTTGCCGAGGGGCTCAATGCGTCGCTCCGGGTCAACCTCGAGAAGGAGTTTGCTTCGATCACGGCGGAGCTCGTGGCGTACCGCGACGCGCGGGTGCGGCTCATCAACGAGCGTCTTCTCTCACTCATCGAGGAAACGGCGCAGATAGCGCTCCAGAAGGAGCTCCCCATGCAGGCACAAGCAGACCTCGTGTACCGCGCGCTCGAGGAAGCGAAAGAGCGAGGTTTCTTTGTGTAGTGCGGTAGCCCGCTTGGCACAGGCGTATGCTCGTCAAGATCATCACCATCGTCCTCAAGAATACGTACACGACCGACGACCTCGTGGAGCGGCTCGGCGCTATGCGCCAGTACTACGGCGACCTTGTCTTCCGTGAGAGGAAGCGGGAGCCGGGGAGGGCGGTAGTGGCGTGGGAGGGCTATGGGAGCTACACGCAGCAGGCGGTCACGGCATGGCACGAAGCGTTCCGTGCCGCGGGTATCGGGCCGCTCGTCGTCTACGAGGCGCTCGACGCCATCGAGCAGGAGCTCACCGGTGTCCCCTCAGTGGTGCTGTACGTACCAATACGCTTCGACCATGCTACCGAGGAAGGTTTTGGCCGCTGGTTCCGCGAGCATGTGCAGCCCAATATGCTCCTCACCATCCGCACGGATCCGCGGGCGGTCGGGGGCTGTAGCTTCTTCTGGGGAGGGCGGCACTTTGACCTCTCACTTCACTACTTCATGGAGCGGCGGCGTGCCGAGCTTACTGCGCTCCTTGCACAGGAAGCCATACCTGTATGATAGACCGCGATACACAGGTCGAGATGGGTATCGTCCGGGCGACGAAGCACTATCTCCTCTCCATCGAGGGGCTGCCGTCTGCGCGGGTGCACGACATCGTACTTGGTGAGGACGGGAGCCGGGCGCTCGTGACCTCGCTCTCGCATGATGCGGTGGAGGCCATCCTCCTCGACCGTACCGACGTACGCCCGGGGCAGCGTTTTGAGCTCCGTACACAGGAAAACCAGATGGCGATTGGTCCGCACCTCTTCGGGCGCGTCATCAATGCCCTCGGTGACCCGCTCGATGGAAGGGGAGGGTTCCCCCCCAAGAACGCGCCGTTCGTGCTTGAGCGTGAGGCGGGCGGCCTCGTTTCCCGCGCCGCAATACATGAGCAGCTCGTGACCGGTTTCTCTATGATCGACACAGTGCTCCCCATCGGGAAGGGGCAGCGGCAGCTCCTCATGGGGCCGGTCCAGAGCGGCATCGACGTCTTCTGTCGCCAGGTGATGCGGAACCAGTTCGACGAGCGCATGGTCTGCATCTACGCGTCTATCGGGAAGCCGATGGCGTACATCGAGCGCCTCGCCCAGGGTCTCTTCCGGGACAGTCCGGCAGGGGGGCGCACGTGCGTCATTGCGAGCACTGCACACGACCCAACGCCACTCAACATCGTTGTGCCATCGGTGGCGCTCTACATCGCTGAGTGGTTCTGTGACGCGGGGCGAGACATACTGCTCGTGCTCGACGACCTCTACACGCACGCGAAGTACCTCCGCGAGCTCGGGCTCCTCGAGGGGCGGCTCCCTGGCCGTGAGTCGTACCCGGGCGATATCTTCTACCAGCAGGCACACCTCATCGAGCGGGCAGGGATTTTTGCCGGCAAAGGCAGCATCACACTCCTCCCGGTCCTCCAGACCGATCTTGAGAGCGCGACAGATCTCATTATGACGAACATCATGGGTACGACCGACGGGCATCTCTCCTTCTCGTCGGCGCTCTACTCGCAGGGCACCTTTCCTCCGGTCCTCGAGGAGGAGTCGGTGACCCGTGTGGGGAAGCACACCCAGAGCGTGGTGCAGAAGCAGCTCTCGACCGCGGTCATATCGCTCCTCACCGAGGCGAAAGAGCAGGAGCGCTTCTCACAATTCGGCACACAGCTCTCTGAAGCGACACGGGACTCGGTAGAGATGGGGCGGATGGTGCGCGCGCTCCTCTCACAACCCTCGGATGTATACCTCGGCACCGCGGTACAGGCCATCCTCTTTGGCCTCGTCTTCACGAAGTTCTCGACCGGCAAGCAGAGCGACTTTTTCCGGCGGAACCGCGAGCCTCTCACCCAAGCTATCCAGATGCGCGCTGAGCTTACACCGCTCCGCGAGCAGGTCGCGACAGCCCCGAGCCTAGAGGTATTCCTCGCGGCCATCGAGAGCAACCTCAGTTTTTTTGAGCAAGTATGCCAGCAGTGACCCAACAGCAGAAGCGTATTGAAGCGGTGCAGGCGGCGCGCGACATTACCGGCGCGCTGCGCGACATTGCTGCTATTGAGCTCAAGGGAGTGCGCGACCAATTCGAGCGCAATGCGCAGTTTTCCGAGGAGCTCAAGGACCTCTTTGGACTCGTCACGAGCATCGCAGAGAGTAGGGAGGGCAGGGTACCGCTCGCGGCGAGCCGAGATACGGTCCTCCACGTTGCGTACACCACGAACCGCCACTTCTACGGATCGCTCAATCACAACGTGATGGCGACATTCGTGGCAGCGACGAACACCAAAGATCGCTGCCTCATCATCGGTGATACCGGTAAGCAGTACTGGCTCTCCCAAGCAAAAAAAAGACTTGAAGTATCGTTTATCTCGTTTTCAGGAGATATGCCGACCATGGAGGAGACACTTGCCTTTCTCGAACGTGTCGCCCCCTACACGCGGGTCAATGTTTTCTTCCCGAGCTTCGTGAGTGTATTTCGTCAGGAGATACGGACACTCGATATCACGTTTCGGCCAGCAAGAGTAGAGAAGAGTGCTGCCCGAAGTGCGGTCTCTGAGGAGACACTCCAGTACGTACTCGAGCCAGACATCAAGGAAATGCTTGCATTCTTCAACACGCAGGTCCGGTACGCGCTCTTTGAGCGTATGCTGCTTGAGACGCAGCTTTCTCGTATTGCTGCGCGCCTCGTGCATATGGACAGTGCTGACCAAAACGCACGATCCCTCCTCAACCGAGAGACGCGTGAGCTCCGGCGTGCGCTTGCTGCCAATTCGAGCCGGCGATTACTCGAGACACTTGTTGGCTTTTTACAATGGCACACCCATCGTGTATGAACGAGACTCTTGCTACAGAACGCCCAGTCGGGCGGATCCGTGACCTCGTGGGCCAGGTAGCCACCGTGGTGTGCGATGGGCAGTATCGTCCACCGCTTCGCGAGCTCCTCTACACGGAGCGCGATGCGGGCGTGCGCCTCGAGGCGTACGCATACGAGAATGATCGTGTGCTGCGATGTCTCCTCCTCTCCTCGTACACCGCTCTCGTGCGGGGCGATCGAGTGTTCTCGACCGGGCAAGAAATAACGGTCCCCGCGGGCGACGCTGTGCTTGGGCGGGTTATTGACCTTTTCGGCGCGCCGGAAGATGGGCGAGGTGCCCTCGAAACGACCCTCTGGCGCTCTATACACCGCCACGAGGCGCGCCACAGCTACAGCGTGCGGGTGAGTCACGATCTCGTTGAGACGGGTATCAAGGCGATAGATTTCTTCACCCCCATAGAGCGGGGAGGCAAGATTCTCCTCGTTGGCGGAGCGGGGGTCGGGAAAACGGTGCTCATGAACGAAATGCTTCAGGGGCTCATCAGTCACCATGCCGGTGTGTCCATTTTTGCGGGAATTGGCGAACGTACTCGCGAGGGGCATGAACTGTGGAGTTGGCTCCAGAAAAACAACCTCATGCAGCGGGCAATTCTCGTGCTTGGCAATATTCACAAGAATGCAGCAGTGCGCTTCCGTACCGCAGCTGCCGCGAGCGCGCTTGCCGAGTATTACCGAGACGAAAAGCAGCAGGATGTGCTCTTTTTCCTCGACAACGTGTACCGCTTCCTCCAGGCGGGGAGCGAGCTCTCAACGCTTGCAACGGAAATCCCCTCAGAGTTTGGCTACCAGCCGACACTCCAGTCAGAAATTGCTCAGTTTGAGAGCCGGCTTGCGAGCACCGAGCATGCGAGCGTGACCTCCGTACAGACGCTCTACCTCCCCGCAGACGATGTGTCGGATCCGAGCATCGCCGCTACGATCCCGCATGTTGATTCTGTCGTTATTCTAAGCCGCACCATCGCGCAACAGGGCCGGCTCCCCGCAATAGACTACACGAGGTCGCGGAGCACCCTCCTCAATCCCGAGAGTATCGGCGATGAGCACTACAAGACGGTGACCGAGGCATCCGACCTCCTCCATCGACGTGAGGCACTCGAGCGTATCGTCGCCATTGTGGGGCGTGATGAGCTTTCTCCAGAAAATAGGGTTATTTTCGACCGTGGGCAGAAGATCCTCAACTACCTCACTCAGCCGTTCTTCACGGCGGAAGTACAGACTGGCCGTCCTGGGGTGTTCGTGCCGCGGAAGCAGACGATCGCCGATATCAGGAGCATTCTTTCAGGAGATATGGACAAGACGCCTGCCGCAGCACTCCTCTTCCGTGGGGCGTTGCGGGAACGGTAGTATGGGAAGTGTCGACGAAACAAGGTTATTTGTACGGATAAGTAAGGCAACCCAGCTCGTATGGGAGGGAATGGCCGCTGCCGTTTCCTCGAAGAACTCCCAAGGGCCCTTTGATGTACTTCCCATGCACACCAACTTTATTACCCTCATCCAGGGACACCCCATCGTTGTCACTGGCCTCGATGGGAGCAAGCAGGAGTATCAGTTCAAGCAGACGGTTCTCTATAACAAAGACAACGAGGTCAAAATCTTTGCGGACATTGCGTAGCGTACTATATCTCTTTATAACGAGATATATACATATAAATATGTAGGATTCTACGTGCAGAGCGTGCACTTGTTGGTAGTTGCGAGACCTCCCAGTTATTAGTGTTCCTTGTGTGGCCTCACAACCCTCGGTTGTCCATCTTTACGACCGCAATCGAAGCAGGAAGTAGATCTTTGGTGCATGTACCTTTTTTAAACCACAACTTGCGTAGTCCTGGACTGCTTCGCCTGCGGTCATCCCCGCCACAGGTAGGAGCTCGCAATGAGAGAGCCCTAATCGCTTATATCCTCTACATATCACTGCGAGCCACAGCAAAGCGGTCCATGGCTCCAGGGTGTTTCTCTATTACAGTGAACATGGTCGTGGAGTACTTCACCCTGCCTCTGGCCGGTACCCTCACGGGCGTAGCATAGCAATAACTGCAACGCCGAAAGACATGTGGGGTGTGGGCAGACGCGAGACTATACGAAACGGTTTACTCAAAGATGGCACCCAAGGTTCTATTGCGGTGGAGGGTCTGCGGCGGAAGTCTTTCATCATCTATGAGTCTTTTTATATAATCGTATGTAAGGCTAGTTTCCGGACTGATCTGTGCTGCAATTGACACGAAATAATTTATATAACGTATAGTTTTTTCCACAGGTAACACTTCGTCCAACACCACACCACCCGGTATACTTAGGAGTATCCGTGGGGGATGTTCTGTGCATGTTTGATGAACTGCTCATTGGTGGCGAGGTGTGGGTAACCACGCGACGGGCCGCATCGTCTTGCGGCATCGCGCCTACGTACATCACCAAGCTCTGCCGCTCCGGCGACCTCATCGCTCGGAAGCAAGATGGTG
>CAZMPG010000033.1:0-11381 GCA_964568345.1 uncultured Candidatus Saccharibacteria bacterium
TGTATATGCCATATGACGCTAGTATAGTGCGTCCAAGCTATTGAACCATTACGACTGACTTGACATACTGATAATATTGTGTATATTAGTCATAGTTCTCGAGGGCATTGTATACCGAGATTTTTTGAACCTTAACATAGAGGAGGAATTACGATTGAAAACGTAAGACTGAAAGGCTTCGTTATCGGCTCTGACAGAGTCGGTGACGATATGGTTTGGAAGGTTCGAGTCAACGATAAAACTAACGGGCTTCACTGGAAAAAGTTTGAAGTTGCCTCCGTTCACGGAGGTATTCAGCTTGCCAAGGGGCTTGAGGTTGAGTTTTTGCTCGGCAACTTCCTGAAAGGCGGATATTCTGTCCAAAAGGCCGTGGACGTCACAATCCTGTGACGACACACAACAGACACAAAGATAGGTGACTCATGTTAGATATTCCCTTCTTGTCGGTCGGACTCACTCTGGTCGGCATCCTGTTCGTTCTTACCATCATTCTGGCGATCCTCTTCCGCAAGGTCGTGAGCACTAACATGGTGCATATCGTCCAGAGTAGCAGTAAGACCAGGCCCTACGGTACCAACCTCAACGGCGGCAACGTCTATTACCGTTGGCCAAGCTGGATCCCGAAGTTCGGGGTCACTGTCATCGAACTTCCCGTGTCAAACTTCAATCGTGGCCTCAAAAACTACGAAGCGTATGACAAGGACCGGGTACCGTTCATGGTCGACGTTACGGCGTTCTTTCGAATCGCTGATACAGCGCGCGCTGCACAGCGTGTAGCGAGCATGGCAGACCTCAACGAGCAGCTGGACTTGATCGTTCAAGGTGCTGTTCGTAAGGTGCTTGCCTCTGACGTTATCGACAAGATCATGCTCGAGCGCGCACAGTTCGGTAGCCTCTTCACTAACGAGGTCACCGAACAACTCGCCGAGTGGGGTGTGGAGCCTGTCAAGGCCATGGAGCTCATGGATATCCGCGACAGTAGCCACGACAGCCGCGTCATTGCCAACATCATGGCGAAGAAGAAGTCTCACATCGAGATGGAAAGCCGGAGGGAAGTGGCTGAAAACATGCGCGCTGCCGAAATGGCAGAAATCACTGCCCGTCGTGAAGTCGACATCCAACGCCAGCAGGCCGAACAGGCTGTCGGTGAACGGACGGCCGAGAAGGAAAAGGTCGTCGGTATTGCGCAGCAGAAGGCGGCGCAGGAGGTAAAAACCGAAGAAGCCAACACTAAAGCCAAGGAAATGGCAGTCGTCAAAGTCGGTCAGGTGCAACAAGCCGAAATCGACCGCGACGCGGCCATTGTCGCTGCTGACCAGCAACGCGAGGTAGCCATCCGTGAAGCAGACGGCAAGCTCGAAGCTGCTAAGCGTGAGGCCGAGGGTGTGCGAGTGAACGGTGTCGCAAGGGGTGAGGCTGAACAGGCGATTCTCATGGCACCGGTCAATGCCCAAATCGCTCTGGCGGAGAAGATCGCTTCGTTGCCCGAGTATCAGGAATACCTGCGGGCTATCGAGGCGATCGGAGCCTATCGGACGGTAGGTAGCGAGCAAGCAAAGGCATTGCAGTCGGCCGACGTCAAAGTCATCTCCAACGCCGGCAAACCTGGCGAAGGGATGACCAACGTCATGGACCTGTTCACCGCGAGCGGTGGTACCAATCTGGCCTCGGCGGTCGAAGCGTTTGCGCAGAGCCCGCTCGGCAAGTCCATCGTAGGCAAGCTGACCAGTCCTGCTTCGGCCAATGTCACTGACGCTCCGGCCGAGCTGCAACCTGCTGAAGAAGGCGGGCGAGGCTCGAAGAAGTAACCCCCCCATCCTCTAACCTGGCCAAGTCCCTGGGTACTCGCAAGAGTGCTCGGGGACTTTTCTTTCTTGCATGAATTAAGTATGCCATTCAAAATAAACACTACAATTACCGTGGCATGATCGTATAGTTCCACTCCCCATGGGACTCGTCACGCATGATGTTGACCTTGGCAAGCTCCTCATCTGATACTTTGATACACGTCTCGTACGCACGCATGTCGAGCACTGCTTTCACCGTGAGGCCGGTGGTGGTTTTCGTGTTCCCGATCAAACTCACGATTGTTGCAACTGAACACCCCTCGGCTATAAGCCGAGGGGTGTTCAGTCCTCTCCGGATTCGTCTCCTGCCCCACTGGCGTCCTCGTGCGCCGCAGCGTCCCGGAGCGCAACGAGTATCGGTTCGATGGTACCGGCAAAAATACCCTCGATATTGTGCCAACTTTCCTTGATACGGTGGTCGGTGACGCGGTCCTGGAGCACGTTGTACGTCCGGATTTTCTCGCTCCGATCGCCGGTACCGATCTGGTCTTTCCGCTTCGAGGCGTATGCGCGCGCCTCCTCCTCTTCTTTCTGCTCGGCGAGCTTCGCGATGAGGTGGCGCATCGCCTTCTCGCGGTTCGCCTGCTGAGTTCGTTCTGAGGTGCAACGTACGTCGACACCTGTTGGTAGGTGGATGAGGCGCACCGCTGTCTCGACCTTGTTCACGTTCTGCCCCCCTGCCCCGCCGGAGCGGGAAAACTCCATCGCAATATCTGCCGGATTCAGCTCAATGGATGTCTTCTTGCGGAGGGGGAGGATGGCGACCGATGCGGTCGAGGTGTGGATGCGGCCCGCTTTCTCGGTCGCGGGGATGCGCTGGATGCGGTGCACGCCCGTTTCGTGCTGGAGGAGGCGGTAGACGTCTTTCCCCCGAATCTCGAAGGATGCCTCTTTGTACCCGCCGACGTCATTTGTTGATTCGTCGAGTGTTCGCCACGACCACCCCGCATGGTCTGCGTACGCGTGGTACATAGCCGCGAGGTCGGCAGCAAAGAGGGCCGCTTCATCACCGCCAGCTCCCGCGCGAACCTCGAGAATCACTTCGTTCGGGTATTCATCCTCCTCGGCGTCTTCTTTGAGGAGCTTGTCCATGTGTGCCTGGAGCTCGCCAAGCTGCGTCATAAGGCGTGTGATGTCAAGGTCGGCAAGCTCCCGCATCGCGGGGTCTGCGTCAGCGAGCGCTTTCGTCTCGTCGAGCTCACGGGCGAGCGCAGCGTACGACGTCGCGAGGTACGCAGTTTTCTGATTGCCGGTGTACCGAGCGAGGTCCATGGCGATGCCACACACGCCGTGGTGGCGTGTGTGGCGCAGTAGCTACTGCTTCTTGCGAGCAGCAGCGACGCGGCGCTGGAATTTCTCCACGCGACCTGCGGTGTCGATCATTGTGTCCTTGCCGGTGTAGAACGGGTGCGATGCACTCGAGATCTCGACCTTGACTGCTGGGTAGGTGACACCGTCCACAACCTCCTTTTGGTCGGTCTGGATGGTGCTCCCAAGCACGAAACGCTCGCCGCTCGTCGCGTCGGTAAAGAGTACCTTGCGGTAGGTCTTGGGGTGGATCTTTGCCTTCATGTGGCACTACTGTACCAGAGCGGAGAGCTGAGCGCAAGGGTTACGAGTGAAAAGAGGAAAGAAGATGGCGCGGGAGTTTTCAGGCGTGGACGATGCGCGAGGCGGAGGTGGTGCAGACTGCTAGGCAGTGCTCACGCACTGCCTACCGTGCTCGCGCTTTGTTGCCTGTGTCTGGAAACTCCGTCGCTCGTTTCTTTCCTCTTTCTTCTTTTCACTTTTCTCTCACTCACCCAACCGCTTGAGCGTATCAATTTGCTTTTGGAAGTATGCCGCGTGGCCCATGACGCCGTCACCGTAGAACGCGTACGCGGGGTTGCTCGCATTGCCCCAGCCGGCGAAGTAGCGGAGCGCAGCGAGGCGCTCCGCCTCGTACGTGCCCGCACCGGCGCCGTTCTCCTTCATGAGGGTTGCTGCGGCGATGAATGCATCCTGGTTGTCCCACGGGTTCGAAGGGCCCTGCTTGCCGCGGATTACGCGGAGGCGGTCTGCCTCAGCACGGTATATCCACGGCCCTGCCCAGAACGTGTCCCAACCGAGCGACCGCGCGGTGTTGCCGCAGTCGCCGGTCACCGTGTTCACGTAGCCGCCGTAGCACGCCCACGTTGAGGGGATAAACTGCGCTGGCCCCATTGCCCCGCCCCACCCGTAGCTCGGTTTTGCGGAGACCGGCATCGTGTCGGGGTTGAGCCCGAGGTTCTTGGTGATGACCGCAAAGAGTGGCCGATCGCGCGTCGGATGCATGTCTGCCTTCCAGGATCCGTTGCCAAGGAATTCGCCGAGTCGCGTCTCCTGCTTCAAGACACCGAGGATGAGTGCGGGTCGTATACCGGTCTTTTGAGACGCGAACGTGGCGAATTCGATAGCATCACCGAGGTTGATGGCCGCGGAGCCGCGGAGCTCGAAGAGCTCGGAGCGTATCTGTGCCGCGCTCTGCTCATTGGCGGCGATGAGCTTTTGGTACCGCTGCTCTTCGCCCTTGGTAGAGGTGAGGATGCGCGCTTTCTCCTTCTCCTGATCTTTGAGGCGGCCTTGCTGGAGCACTCGGAGCGTTCGAAGCTCCTCCTCTGAAGCCTGGCGATCCTCGAGCACCGCTTTCGCGTCTGCATGCTCGCTTCGGAGCGCCACGAGCTCGTGGGTTGACTCCTGGAGCCCGGTCTTCACCGCGGCAAACGCATCAAATTCCTGGAAGAGGTCGGAGAACCGCTTCCCCGAGAGTGCAACCTCGACGAGCGAGAGTTGATCGAGCTCCGCGGTACGCCGCACAAGGCCGGCGAGCGAAGAGCGCTCTTGGTCTATTTCTTCGGTGAGCCTGAGGATAGAGGCCTCTTTATCAACGATGTCTGCCTCAAGGTTTGCGATGGCAACCTCCTGCGCCCGTATGGCGAGCTTCGCCTTCTTGATCTCTGCATCGAGGATTCCCATGTCACGCTCGAGCGTCACCCGCTCCCCCTGCTTCCCCTCCAGGAGCTTCTGCTGTTCCGCAATGAGCGACTCGAGGTGGGCAAGCTGTGCCTCCAGCTCTGCGCGCCGCGCCTGGATCTGGGCTTCGGTCGTCTGTGCGTGGAGCGGCTCCCTGCCGGAGACGCATGCAACCGCGAACACCATACCGAGCATCGCCCCACACAACACTACCGTACGAACGGACATGCTCTTAGTATAGTGCTTCTGTTTCGGTTCGGCAAAGGTACAAAAAACACGCATGCGGCGTGTGTGGTAGGGACGAAGCGTGCCGTGTTACGCCTCGGCTTCGTCCGACTCCTCTTTGCCCTTCTTCTCTACCTCGATGGTCGAGAGGTCGACCGGTGCCGCGCTCTCCTCAGTCTGCTCGACGACCTCCTGCACGAGAGCCACCACCTCATCGGCATCAACGCATGCGGAAACACCGGTAGGGAGCACAATATCCTTGACCCGCAGCTGGTCGTCGAACGTTGCGAGGGAGGATACGTCAACGGTGAGCTCGTGGGGGAGATCCTTCGGGAGCGCCTCGATCTCGAGCTCGTGGAGCACCTTGACGAGCGTGCCGCCGAGCTCGCGCTCTGCTGGAGCGGATCCAGAAAAGACGAGCGGTACCGACACCGTCACGGTCTGATCCGCGCGCACCGCGTAGAAGTCAGCATGGAGAGGGGTACCGTAGACGGGGTCGAGCGTGACGTCGTGGATGAGCGCGTTCTGCGCAGCGCCAACCCCCTCGATCGAGACGATCGAGGACTCGCCCGCAACGTGCCACACCTTTTCGAAGTCGCGCGCGCTCACCGAGAGCGACTGTGGCTCGCGCCCAGCGCCGTACATGACCGCAGGGATGCGGCCGAGCGCGCGGAGCGTCGTGCAGGCTTTGCTGCCCCGCTCTGCTCGCTGCTGTGCAACAAGGGTGAGTGTCATACAAAAATTGCTGGCGCAATGCACCGTGCGCCCAGTATACGTGATTTTCGCACAAGCGCAAGAGCTGGTACACTGGTGGGTGACGGCACGGGCCGCGTGGGTAATTGCTCACACTTTCCATAAACAGCCCGATGTCGTTGTCACTGCGAGGAGCCGACCAGCCGGGAGGCGACGAAGCAATCCAGGTATTGTGTTCGCTGGGGTACCGAAATGCTGCTTATATCATGGACTGCTTCCCGTCACGCTCTGCTCGCGGCTAAAGGCCTGCGGTCCCGCCCCGCCCGCAGACGGGGGCTCGCAGAGACAAAGTGTGAGGGGTTATGTGAGTGGACTTTATGAGCTAGCAGAGTGTAGCATATGCAACCGTTCGATTTTATCGCGATAGGCGACATTACGACCGATGAGTTTATCCAGCTCCGCAAGGACCGCGCGATGGTGGCGAAAGACCTCGCCGGCCGCGACGTGCTCTCGATGTACTTCGGTGACAAGCTCGAGTTTGAGGGAGCGGTCAACGTGCCTGCAGTAGGTAATGCGGCGAACGCCGCGGTGTCCGCAACCCGGCTCGGCCTCGCGACGGGCCTCGTGTGCGACGTCGGCGACGATGCGGGTGGTGAGGAGATACTCGCGTGGCTCCGCAAGGAGGGCGTCAATACGGCGTTCGTGGATGTGCAGCCCGGCAAGGAGACGAACCACCACTACGTGCTTCGCTACGGTCCGGAGCGAACCATCCTCATAAAGCATGAGACATACGACTACGTCGTGCCCGATATGGGCACCCCGACCTGGATCTACTTTTCTTCGGTTGGCGAACACGGCCTTCAGTACCACCACGACCTCGCCGCATACGTCGCAGCGCACCCCGGCACAAAGCTCGCTTTCCAGCCCGGATCGTTCCAGATACTCCTCGGCGTTGCGGCGCTCAAAGACGTGTACGATGCGTGCGAGCTCTTCTTCTGCAACAGGGAGGAGGCGCAGCAGATTCTCGGCCGCTCTGACGCGGATCTCCCCACACTCCTCCACGGCATCGCGGACCTCGGCCCGACGATACCGGTCATCACCGACGGGCCGCGGGGGGCGTACGCGCTCGCCGAGGATGGGGTGTGGCACATGCCGATGTACCCCGACCCCGCCCCGCCAGTTGATCGCACCGGCGCCGGTGATGCATTCGCGTCAACATTCACCGCAGCGCTCGCGCTCGGCCTCGACGTACCGACTGCGCTTCGCTGGGGCCCCATCAACTCGATGTCGGTGGTGCAGAAGATCGGGGCACAGGAGGGGCTTTTGACCCGCGCGGCGCTCGAAGCGTACCTCGCGCAGGCACCCGCCGATTACGTAGCGCGGAAGGTTGCGTAGAGGGCGTAGTCTGGTCTGCGGGTGAGGCTATGAAGCGCGCTGCGTGAGGGTGAGGAGCGCCTCGAACGAATCGTCCGGCGCGGCTTTGTTGCGCTTCTCGTGGCCACACGCGACGCAGCGGTGCGTGATGGTCCGCCCGTCGCCGCAAAGCTCAATCGCCACAGGCTCCATCATGCCGCTGCAGCGCGCGAGCCGATCGCCCGGGAACACATCCACATGCCTGCTCCACAGGCATGTGGGGCAGTGGTTCGTATACCCGTTCCCAACCACTGCCCCGCCGCAGTGGCCGCAGATAAAGTCTTCGCGGGTGCGGGTGAAGCGGGGGGTTGGCATACGCCTACGCACGTGCCTCCGCGCTTTGGTGCAAAAACGTCCGCAATTTCTCAACCGCGATACGCCTCATGCTCACGCTGTTCTTTTCAGTGAACGTCATCTCAGCAAATGTCCGATCGTGCCCATCAGGCTGGAAGATCACGTCCCAGCCGAAACCCGACACCCCCGCCCGGACGGGCACGATAGTGCCGGGAACCACACCCTCAAAAAACGCTATGTCGTCTCGAGACCTAGCATACCCGATGATCGTCTTTGCCTCTGCCCTCCTATTGCCCAGTCTCTCGACTATGTCCACGAGGCCGCCGGTGCCAATAGTGGCGAGGAACCACTTGATGAGCGGGCCCGGCAGACCCTTGAGGCTCTCGAGGTAGAGCGAGGTGTCCTCGATGATGCATGCGCCGTCCCGGTGGCGCAGTGCCTCGAGCAGCTTCGCCCGGACCACGTTTCTCGCGTCCACGTCCTGGATCTCTGGCAGGTCAATATCCACCTGTTCAACCTCGCCGCCGAGTATAGCCGCTACCTCCTCGAACTTATTCCGATTGCCGGTGATAAAGGAGAGCATGGGATGGAGCAGTGGACGTTACAGGACTCGATGCCTACCGCATCAGTACACCTTGTGGCTCGTCTGGTTCGTGCTGCGGCACTCCCCAACAAGGCTCACAAGGTTTTCGAGTCCGCGCGACGCTTTTCTGCGAAAAGCTGCGCGTAACGTCCGCAGCTCGTCGCTTCGCTGCCTCGCTGTGGACGTTACAGGACTCGAACCTGTGACCTCTCCCGTGTGAAGGGAACGCTCTACCAGCTGAGCTAAACGTCCGCAACACGAAAATCCTATCAGCTCCTCCTGTCTTCCGCAAGGAGAGCTGCTGCCCGCTGCGCTATGTCGTCGAGCGTCACGTCGGTCTTGAGGAGGTAGTGTGCATTCTTGTCCGCCTCGTGTCCACCTGGTCGTTCGCCCATATTGGTGAGCATGAGGGTCGGCACGGTGGCACCCCACGGATCTTTGCGCACTTCCGCAAGGAGCGCGACGCCGGTCATGCGGGGCATCATGACGTCGAGGATGAGGAGCTGGGGGCGCGCCTCGAGCGCTCGTGCAAGGCCCGCTGCCCCGTCGTGCTCGACCAAGACACGCACGCCGAGGTCGCGGAGAACCTCGGAGAGCATGTCTGAAAAGGCTAGGTCGTCATCAACGATAAGCACGGTCTTCTGGTGTTCGTCCATGGTGTGAAGGGTTAGGCTGATAACTCTACTGTAAAGGTGGTGCCTTTGCCAAGGGCGCTCGTGAATTGGAGTGAGCCACCGAGCCCCTCGGCGAGTGCTTTACACATGTAGAGGCCGATACCATTGCCGTTTGCCTCCATTGCCTGCGCATTCGTTGCGCGGTAGAGCTTCGAGAATATCTTCCCCTGCTCCTCCGGCGGTATGCCGATACCGGTGTCGCGCACGCTGATAGTGGCGCGTGCGCGAGACACCGCGAGCGTAAGCCCGATCTCACCACCCTGCGGCGTGTAGCGCACCGCGTTCGAGAGGAGGTTCTGCACAATGACGCGCACCATTCTCCCGTCGGTGTCGAGGGTGGCTGCTTCGGGGAGCTCGACATGCAGGGTGAGCGCCTTCTCGCGTGCGGCAGCATCGAGCTCCTCGATGACGCCGCGCACCACCGGCACAATATCCGTCGTCGCACGCTCAATCTTGACCCGCCCCATTTCGATGCGCGAGAGGTTGAGAAAGGTCCCCACGAGGTCAATCATGTCCTCGTTGCGCCGATACATCTTGCGGAGGTATCCCTCTATTTCCGCCTCGAGCTTGTCTTTGCGGCGGGTGAGGAGGAAGTCCATGTACCACTTCATATTGGCAAGCGGTGCGCGGAGCTGGTGGCTCGCGAGCGAGAGGAATTCCGTCTTGATGCGCTCGAGCTCTTTCTGCTCATGGATGTCAACGAGCGTGACGAGGCTCGATCTCTCCTGGCCACCGGGCACGGTGAGGTCTTCGATAGATACGAGCGTCCACCGCCGCTGGCCATCGCCATGGGTGACGAGGAGCTCCTTCTGCTCTATCGGCAGGCGGCGGCTGACGCGCTCCGCGTACATGGCGAGCTCGTCGTCGTGCTCGGGGAGGGAGAAGTACGAAAAGAGCTCCTTCCCCGCGAGTCCCTCCTCGGTGGTGCCGAAGAAGCGAAGCGCTGCTTTATTGGGGCGCTTGATAGTACTCCCTTCAAGGAGGAGGTAGGGCACGGGACTGAGTTCATAGAAGCGGCGGAATTGCTCCTTTGAGAAGGATATATCCCGCGAGAGCGTGTACGCGAGCCGCCGTGCCTGCGCGCGCAGCGAGATGAGGAGGTACACGAGGAGCGCAACGACGAACGCGAATGCCGTGCCGACGACAAGGAGGCGATCGAGCTCGCTCCGCACCATGAGTGTCGCGTACGCAGCGTCGTTTATCGTGAGCGCGTACCGTGTGTCGTAGTACTGCCAGACATACACCACCCCGAGCCCGAGCACCACAAATGCGCAGAGAGCAGCGATGAGCCTCATGTAGGAGTAGTATAGCACTGCGCGGATCCGGTACGCCATGATCACACCGGTGGTGTGATGGCGATACTGCTTTTGATCCGTGGGCATGCGTACCACTTGGTGGTACGGCTCGTGTAGAAAAAACGGCCAGCTCGGAGGAGCTGGCCGAATGATAGTCAATGATGCTTAGAATGCGTACTGGAATCGGGCGAAGAGTGTGGCCCCGTCGTTCCCCCCACGTACAGCATCAAGGGTCGCCGATACTCCCTTGCTTCCCGTACGCCAGCCAATCCCAAGGGTCGTTTCTGTCCCGGTCGGCGCTGCGTCTACCTGCCCGTGCAGGTCTATGTTGCCCCCAAGGCGATAGGTCGCGAGTACGTATCCACCATGTGGTGACCCGTTGCCATTGCTACCGAATAGGCCACCGCGGAATGCTACGGCTCCATCACTCCATGCCGTGTCCACACCGAAGCGGCTCAAGCGGTTGCCCTCTTGTACGGTTAGCGACCAGCTCCATCCGCCCACCCTCCAGGTGAGCCTGCCTGACGTCTCCACACCGCGCCATGCCTCCCTGCTATCAAACGAAACCCCGGTCTTACCAGTGATATCGGCGACAACAGTTAGTCGCTCCGAGACATCACTCGCCACCTGTGCACCCCAGCCGTAGCTAGCAAAGGGTTTCCAGGGGTAGCGAATGGTGGTGAGAGTGTTTGGTGGCGGTAGCGCATAGCCAGCAGCCGTTACCACACGTCCCGCAGTGACTTTTGTGCCGCCCAGGTTCCCTGTCGCAAAAAGTGTCCGCAGCCAATTTGAACCAGGGTGTGAAGCGTCGACGAGTTCTACTTCAGCACCAAAACGTACCGAGGTATTGGCGTAGCCAGGAAGAATGCGAAACTTTGTGAGACCCCATTCTCCCGGACTTGACTCGACCTGCACGTAGCCTAAAAGGCTGAAGCGTGGATCGTCGAACAGAGCTGGGGACTCATCTTCGGTGGTCTCTTTCTTTCCTGGGGCCTTGGTAGGTCCACCAGCAGCGCCTGCCGACAATGCTCCCGCGATAGCGTAAGTGACGAACTGCAGCATGCGTCGGAGCTGTTCGACTCGCACCAGGTCCGTTGGGTATTTCCAGACCATGAAAGGCCACAGGAGTACCGCTAGAGCGATCCTCGGCAGCTCAAGCAGCACTGATGCCTCCTTGCTATGCACGCGCACCCCGAAGAAGAGAACGGCAAACACAAGCGACCAGAGATAGCCCTGCGCGAGCAATTCGGTAGCGCGTGTCGTATCCATCTGCTCGCCCCGCAACCGACCCTTCCTTTCAAAGGGTAGTCCGTCGTGTGAGCGCTTGTAGCTGTCACGCGCTGCTTCGAACGCGCCAGTATTACCC
>CAZMPG010000034.1:0-11303 GCA_964568345.1 uncultured Candidatus Saccharibacteria bacterium
GTCGTGTGAGCGCTTGTAGCTGTCACGCGCTGCTTCGAACGCGCCAGTATTACCCCTCACAGTTGACAGAAAAGAGGTTGCTAGTTCTGTTGCCAGTGCGTTTGGTGGCATCGATGGCACATACCGAGCCCCTCCTATCGGCACGTCACGGTGGCTTCTCCAATACACTTCGCACAATCTCCTGTACGCTTCGATGCGATCGAGTAGCGGAAAATATGTTTCCACAGTGACCCGGCCGCTTATGATGAGGTCGTAAATATCCCGCGCCTCACGGCGCAGCTCCGCCTCAGGGAGGAGCGGTGTACTGGCAAGGTACATCTGCTCGAATCGGTCTTCTGCGTGTCCCCACTCGAGCAATGCGGGCATGAAGCAGCCCACGAGCCCAAGTGCGAGTACTACTAATAACAATCCCGTTGGGGGTGTGGCGATGCGAATGTTCACTCTTATCTCCTTGCTTGTGGGGTTAGTTAGTCCGGTATCACCATACCGCAATGCTACGGTTACGTCAACGAAAATCCACACCCATTCTCAGAGGGGGAATGGGTGTGTGGTTACTTAGTGAGCGTCATGCTGGTGCGAGACCCGAGAGGACTCGACGATACGTCGCTAAGTATTTTTGTTCGCTGCGCTCCAAAACTACTAAGCGCGTTTCGTCTACGCTCGCCTGTCGCTATGTGACATGGCTCCGCGCTTCGAGTCCTCACGCACCGTGCGTAGGCACGGTGCTTCGGGTCCACCGAACAAAAACAGCCGTCTTGCGAAGACGGACTCGTTTTTGTAATCGGTGGACCCGAGAGGACTCGAACCCCCTACCTCCTCAGTGCAAATGAGGCGCTCTACCAGGTGAGCTACGGGCCCATTGCGAGCATCGCCATAGTACCCTACCATGTGCCGTATTGGCAAGTGCGGCACGCGTGTTCGATGAGGCACGTACAGACGTGCCCCGCGTAGCGGGGCACTGCTATCAAACCGTTTCCAGAACCATTTCCGATGGTTCTGGCACTACGTGTCGTGGCGGTATGGTCGCGACGCGCTCCATGCGCCACCCAAAGACCTGCGCCCGGGCAAACAGGGCAATTACGAGCGCATCCGGGTAGCATCCATGAATTGCACGTGCGGCATCCTGCTGCAGCTCGAGGTGTCGCTCGGGACATGCGCACATGCCCGCACACGCGTCGTGCGCAGTCGTGACAATGACCTCTGGCTGTACCACGCTGCACTGGTGGCGTATGACGGCATGGTACGCCTCCGTTACGGCGTTTCCCGACAACGGTGCGCAGGCATCGGGGCCCGCGAGGCGCAGCCCGTACACGCGGTAGAGCTTCCCCGTCTCGCGCCGGAGCATACCGAAGGTGATCCATGCATGGATCACCTCACCGAGGTCACTGAAACGAGGATCTACGCACGTCAGCACGAGCGCTGGCGACAGTGCATCATGCCGCCTGATGATAGCCCTGCCAAACCAGCCGAGCGTCGAAGGATCACACGTACCGCAGAGCACGATGTGCTTTGCCCAAATTAGGGCTCGCACGTAGAGCCACCCGCCGGTTGAAAGAATAAAATCGTAGAGCGCACCAAGCACCCGTTTCATCGTCGCACCTCCCAAAGAACAAGCCAGCAGCTAGCATAGCGTGCATGCAGGTGGAGGGCAAGTGGGTGGAGGTGGAAAGCATACGACAGTGACCACTGTCGTATCGGTTCTTTTCTCTTACCTCTTTTCTCTAGTAGTTCCGCAAACACCGCGCCATGTCGTGGTGGCGGATTTTCTCGATCGCTTTCGCCTCTATCTGGCGGATGCGCTCGCGGGTGACGCCAAACTCTTTCCCCACCTCTTCGAGCGTGTGGTAGATGCCGTCCTCGAGGCCGTGCCGGAGCATGAGGATCTTGCGCTCTTTGGGCGAGAGGTCGTCGAGTATCCGGTGGAGCTGCTCGGTGAGGATGTTGTGCGAAGTCTCCTGGTCGGGGGCGTCTATGGTGTCATCCCGGATGAAGTCACCGAGGACCGACCGATCGTCGTCACTATCCCCCACCGGGCTCTCGAGCGATACGGTGTCCTGGTTTATCTTCTCGATAAGGTAGACCTTGTCGAGCTCGACCCCCATCTCAATGGCCATCTCCTCGGGAACAGGGTCGCGGCCGAGGTCCTGCGCGAGCCGGCGGAATACTTGCTTGTACTTCGCGATAGTTTCTACCATGTGGACGGGGATGCGGATGGTGCGCGACTGGTCGGCGAGCGCGCGGGTGATAGCCTGGCGGATCCACCACGTCGCGTACGTCGAGAACTTGTACCCCTTGGTGTAGTCGAACTTGTCCACTGCCTTGAAGAGGCCGATATTGCCCTCCTGGATGAGGTCGAGGAGCGTGAGGTCGGGGCTCCGGCCGATGTAGCGCTTCGCTATCGATACGACGAGTCGGAGGTTCGAACGGGCGAGGAGGTTCTTCGCCTCAAGGTCGCCCTCCATGACACGCTTCGCCATCGCGCGCTCTTCCCCGGTCGTGAGGAGCGGGTACTGCCCTATCTCACGGAGGTACATTTGGATCGAATCGTACCCCGAGTCGCGGCTCCGGAGCGACGTAAGGCGTTCGGTCGCTGGGTCAGGCACCTCCTCCGCGAGGATGTTGCCGCCCTCAAGGATATCCACACCCGCCGTACCGAGGCGGTCGTACAGCTCCTCGAGGAAGACGACATCCTCTTCAATCTTCGGGAACTCGCGGAGGATTTCGTCGTATATCACGTAGCCGCGGTCGCGACCCTTCTGGAGGAGGAGGGTGGTCTTCCGCTCGATCTCCTGCTGCTTCGGCGAGAGTGTGGGGGATGCTGCGCGCTTCACAGGAGGTGCTTTCTTATGCTGGGGGGCAGCAGGCTTTGCTGTGAGCTGCTTTACAGCGGGCTTGATAGCCTTTTTCGGTGCGCTGGACTTACTGCGCTGCGCTGCAGGCCGCTTCGCTGCCGCGGTGCGGCTCTGTACCGGTGCCTTCTTCGCAGGCCGCACCGGTGTGCGGGGTGCAGCTGCTTTCTGCCGCGCGGCACGCGTTGTACTGTGGCGAGGGGTAGAAGCCATGGGACGGAAGTTTGTACGCACCATACACTACTTTCCTTGCAGTATCAAGGGAGGGCTGTGTATAGCTCGAGGCGCTTTGTCACCGCGGCGAATGCGGCGAGGAGCTCTTCGGTGCGTGCTTCATCATGCAGGAGCTCGGCGTGGCGGAGCTCGCGGGTGATACGCTGTTGCTCCTCCTGCGCCGAAAGGCGGGCGAGATCGCGGAGGAGGGCTTCAAGCACTGCGGGCAGGTCGCGCGTTGTCTCGTGGAGGACCTCGGCGTGGAGCGCGAGCGCGTCGCGGTCGTGCGCGTGCCGTGCGAGGGTGCCCTCGAGCTGCAGGTCAAAGCGCTGGGAAAGTGATGCCACCGCCTCACCCCCCACCACCGCCTGCTCCGCACCCTCCTGCCAGAACAGGATGCCGGCAATCTCGCGCTCGAGGCGCCCGCGCCGCGTCGGTGCGGGCTGCTCCTGCTGCTGGGGGGCTTCCGGCGGCGCGCTCACGGGGGGTGCACGCTTCTCGGTGCGTGCGAGCAGCTGTACCTCCTCCCCGACTGCGTCAGCGGGGAGGGAGAGAGCGTTTGCTACGGTGCGCACCCAGTGCGCACGGTCAACGCTACTCTTCACGCGCGCGACGAATGGCAGAACGCTGTCCCGCACGTGGAGCTCGAAAGCGCGCGCGTCACCGCCTGCGGCGTGCGCCCGTGCCGCAGACTCGAGGAGGAAAGCGACGATGTGCCGTGCGTCGGTCACCGCCTGGCGCCAGGCCCCGACATCGGTGCGGATGGCATCCGCAGGGTCTTTGCCGGAGGGTATGCGCACCACACGCACCTCCATACCCCGCTCGAGGGCCATCGTGGCTGCACGCACGGTTGAAGCCTCGCCCGCGCTGTCGCCGTCGAGGGCGAGGAGGAGGGTGTTCGTCATGCGTGCGACGAGGGTGAGGTGGTCGTCGGTGAGGCCGGTGCCCGACACGGCGACCGTCTGCGGAAAGCCTGCCTGGTGGCAGAGGACGAGGTCCATCTGCCCCTCGACGAGGAGCGCGTAGGTAGCGGTGCGCATCGCATGGCGCGCACGATCGAAGCCGTAGAGCACCCTGCCCTTGTCGAAGAGCGGCGTTTCCGGTGAGTTGAGGTACTTCGCATTGCGCTCGTCTGCTGCCGCGGGGCCGAAAATGCGCCCGCTGAAGGCGACAATGCGGCCCGAGGCATCGGCTATCGGAAACATGATCCGCGAGCGGAAGCGGTCGTAGTATGCGCCGTGTTCGTCTGACGACGGCCGCTTGCTCAAGCCCGCAGTCTCTATGTCGGTGTCGGTATACCCCTGTGCGCGGAGGTGCTCGTGGAGGGTCCGCCACGCATCAGGAGCGAAGCCGAGCCGAAACTGCTGCGCGGTCGTCGCGAGGCACCCACGGTCAGCAAGGTACGCGCGTGCTTCGTCGTTCCCTGCGAGCCCCTGCTCGTAGAATACGCACGCTGCCTCGAGTACGTCGTACAGGCGATCGCGTGCGTCGCGCGCTGCACGGTTTTCGGTGTGGAGCAGCACCCCAGCGCGCTGCGCGAGGAGCGTGAGCGCCCCACGGAAGTCAACCCCCTCGATCTCCTGCACAAAGGTGAAGATGTCGCCGCCACGGTTCGAGGAGAAGTCGTAGTACATGCCCTTATCGGGGCTCACGTAGAAGCTCGGTGTCTTCTCCTTCTTGAAGGGCGAGAGGCCCTTGTAGTTCTTGCCAGCGCGGGTGAGCTTCACATACTGCCCCACCACCTCGACGATGCTGAGGCGGTCTTTGATCTGCTGCACGTCGTCCATGTTCTCAGTATGGTACACGCGCGCAACGCCCAAGGGAAGCGCTCGTAATTGCTCACACCTTCCAGAAACATCCCGACGTCGTCGTCATTGCGAGCCCCGCCTATGGCGGGGTGCTCCCCGCCATAGGCGGGGCGAAGCAATCCAGGATCGTGTTCGCTATGGTACCGAAACGCCCCTCAGATTATGGACGGCTTCCCGCCACCTCTGCTCGCGGCTAGAGGCCTGCGGTTATCCCCGCGGCAGGCGGGGCTCGCAGAGACAGTTCGCGGAGGCTGTGAGCAGTTACAAGCGCTCGAGCACGTTCAAAAACCTCCCATGCTGCATTGCGCTTCGCTCGGAAACGCTCACCGTATAGCGAACACGCTTCGCATTTCCTCGCTTGCGCGCCTTGCCTGCGATGTTTTTGATCACGCTCTAGGAAATACCGTACCGCATGCGGACCTCTTGCTCAACCTCCGCCCCCGGCCTGCCGTACGAGCGCGCAGAGAGCTCCTTGATCGCTGCTGCGCGCTCGGTGCTCCCCCGTGGATAGTCGAGGGTCTTTATGGAGAACGGCTTCTGTGGCACGCCGTGCGCAAGCATACGGACGTACGCGTGGCGATTTTCGATGTTCATGATGTCTTGGGTGTCGAAGACTGGCTTGAACTGCGGCTCGAGCTTCTCTGCGTCCTCGTAGCCGACGCGAAAGATTGCCATCGAGCCGACGTTTCCAAACACCGCGTCGCGGATACCCTCGTCGAGTTGCGCGATGAACTGGTGAGCTATGTTGAGCGAGAGTTTGTACTTGCGCGCTTCAGAAAGGATGGCGGAGATGGAGTCGGTCGTGATGTTCTGAAACTCGTCAATGTAGAGGTAGAAGTGGGGGAGGTCGCTCGCGAGCGCATCAACGCGGGAGAGTGCAGCCATGAGGGTCTTGCCGACGAGGATCATGCCGATGAGGTTCGCGTTGATGTCGCCGAGCTTGCCCTTTGAGAGATTGACGAGGAGAATTTTCCGGTTGTCCATGATCTCGCGCATCCGAATCGCGGAGGTTTGCTGGGCGATGATAGGGCGCATGATGTCGTTTGCGGTGAAGATGTCGAACTTGTTGGTGATGTAGGGGACGATGTTCCCGAGCGCGGCATCCCCCTGCGCTTTCGTCGCTATCTCGCGCCAGAATTGGTTCACCACGGGGTTCTTGCTCCGCGAGAGCTTCACCTCGCGGTAGCGCGCATCGGCGAGCACTCGCGAGATGTCGAGCAGGGTATTCCCCGTCGCGGGATCCTCCATGACGAGCATCGTCGCATTGCGGAAGTACTGCTCGAATGCAGGCCCCATGCTCTCGGGGGAGTTGCTATAGAGCTTCTTGAAGATAGAAAAGAGCTCGTTCACGACAAAGGTCTTCTGCTCGGGGAAGCGCGGATCGTACTCGAGCATGTTGAGGCCCAAGACCGCCCGGGTGTCTGCTGGGTCGAAGTAGATGACGTCCTGCAGCCGATGCTCGGGAATATTTGCAAGCACTTCCTCGACGTCGCTGCCGTGCGGATCAATGAAGCACACGCCTGCGCCGCGGTCGATGTCCTGTTTGATGAGTGTGCGAAGGAAACCAGACTTCCCGGTACCGGTCTGCCCGATGACGTAGAGGTGGCGGAGGCGATCATCGTCGGTGAGGAAGACGCGGGTTGAGGTGCCGCGGAATGTGTTGGTCCCGATCTCGGTGCCGCTCGTGGGGAGCCCGAGGGGTGCCGGTGCCTGTGCAGCCTGCACGCGTTTGAGCTGTGGGGTTGCCGACACCGCATGCATTGGGAAGTGGAGGAGCGTCGTGAGTTCGCGGACCGAGAGGGGGAGTGCGCGGGACCGGTCGTACTCGCGAAAGCTGAATGCCCGGGCGAGCGCGAGCGACGCGCGGCCAGTCACCCGCTCGAAGACGAGCCTGTTCCCTTTTGTGTTGTGGAACTGGTTGTACGAGGAGACGATGTCGTGGAGGATGGCGTCGGCGCGTGCCTGGGTCGCCGCTGACGCGACGAGGCGCACGTTGACGAGTGCCACGGGCGTCTCGATCTTCTTGCGGAGCTCCTCGATGAGCTGCTCGTCCCGGCGTGGTGGCTTCTTCTCCAGCTCATCCTTCTTAGCAACGGCAGCTATCTCACGGAAAACCTTGAACGCTTCACCCACAAAACCATCCGGCGTGTCTTTGAGGGCCTCTTCGAGCTTCTTTCCCTCCTCTACCTTCTCGAGGACGGTGCAGTAGCGCTTGAGCTGCTTCTCGCCGTGCGGGTTTACGATGAGCTGCACCGCGGCTCCCTCGCCAACCGGCGCTATTTTCGTGAAGGTATTGATGAGGACCCCGAGGGGGTCGTGGTCGAAATCGCGGTAGTCGCGGAGTGGGAGCACCGCATCCTCCTTGAGGGAGCCGTAGGCGATCGCGGTTGCGCCTTCGTGTACGAAGATGTTGTAGTCGGCGGGTTGGTAGTGTGCCCGCGCCCGCGGGAAGACCGAGAGGAGCTGCTTCTCGAAGAGGTCAACTTTGTCGGTGGGTACCGCAAGGTAGAACACTATTTCCTCGCGGTCGCCCGACACCGCGAGCTCCATGCTGAAGTACCGCTCACGCGCACGCGCGTGCTCCTCGTTGATCGAGAACATGCCGACGTAGAACTGCTCCATCGCGCTCACGAGCTCCTTGAGGGGGCGCTCCTTCTCCTTGTCGCTCGGCTCGGGGAGCGTCACCTCGAAGAGCGAGAGGTTGAGGACGTTCCAGAGGCTGCCGGCTTGCTCAAGGCCCGCTGCGTGGTAGCCGTGCGCGATGTACTGCACGAGGACGCGGTGAAAGTCGTCCTCGAGGTGAGGGTTGCCGAGGCGTTCGGCGACGAGGAGCGCGTTCTTCACCCCCTTTTCGAGGAGAACGCCGAGGAGCTCCTCCATGACGTGGTCGTCCTGGTCAGGGGGGAGGTCGAGCACGATTGCATCCGCCTCGGTGGTGCTCAGATGGTGCGCGGGGTGGAGCACCTCGTGTAGAGGGGTTGCTTTGTAGGTCTGGAGCTCTTCGTACGCGACCGCCTCGCGCTCCGGCTTCTGCCCGAGGGCGAGGAGCTGCCGCTCCTTCTCGGCGACCTGTGCGCGGAGGTACTCAAGCTCCTCCTGGGGGCTGCGGAAACGCCGCTCACCCCGCACCTCCTCACTCTTCCCGAACGGTGCATCCATGTTCAGTAGTATACAGCACGAAGCGGGCGAAGATTACGTACCAGGCTGTGTACAGGGTCGCTTAGTGGTCACCCACTGCGGCGATCCTCCTAGTGCGTACCGTGGGCCTGTCATCTCTCTCCACAATATGTTGGCGAAGCGTAGTTTTCTGGGGGTTTGCGTGACTACCCATGGTCAGGGCAAACGCATGATGAAAACCGCTTGAAATATGATGTTCGTCTGGATATTGTACTTAGGATATAACGTGTTTGCATGACCGTAACATAGCCATACGGCTTGTTTGCTTGCTATTTTCTATGCGGTTGCCCTGAGGCAGGGAAGCCGTTGACGCATTAATAAACACATGCTATTGTTTCAATGGTATATTGGGCCGGGCAACAAGTGGTGCTACCAGCACCTTGGAGATACGGATGCAATTTTTGACAGCAAACATAGACCGCGCCATCTTGATGACGCAGTATGATCTGCGCGGATTCTGGCATCCCTTGGGTTTCCGGATCGAAGAGCGACACCCCAAATTTCTCGACGCGACGACTGGCAACTTCATGGTATTTGCCGCTGGCGCCAGTAATACAAGCGACACGATTGACGAGGGATATGCCCCGTACTTCGACTCTTCGTTCGAAGAGTACCTCGCGATGTGCAGGGACCTTGCCGCATGCTGTTACGAATTCGAGAAGGAGGCCATTCGGCTGATTATCGCGGAGATACTGAAGCAGCACGAGGAGATGACCGCTGAGGTAGCTGCTGGCACGATGGAGCAAACGAGCTACCTCATGCCCCTGTCGAAGGATAATCGCTGGGGCAAGGCGATTCTTGCCCTACAGGAGGCATTCTCGCAAAGCTTGTGAGGGCGACCGCTGCATAAGTGGTGACATCTAGACGAACCATACCCGCCATGTCGAACGACCTCTGGCGGGTTTTGCTATTGTTTTTTCAAATTCCCAGCATACATTTCGGTATCAGCTCTACCGGCTCTAATCGGGCACCAAGATGCTATCTACCGATATTAGATCGCTTCCCACTTCTCTGCGGCCCGCGGTCACAAAGACAGCGGGTTTTGGTGGTCGATTGGTGGTATTGCGGAGCATATGGTTGCATTCACCTGCCCTGCTGCCCCCTTCCTTGTCTTCCGCGAGGTTGAGGCATACGGAATTGAGGCAGTAGGGCATGCCGGTATCGGTTGGCCCATCATTGAAGACGTGGCCGAGGTGTGATCCACAAGTGGCGTAGACGACTTCTGTGCGGTGCATGCCGTGGCTGTCGTCCGCGACCTCCCTGATAGCCCCGGGAAGCGCCTGATCGAATGACGGCCAGCCGGTCCCAGAATCAGACTTGGCGTCTGAGGCGAAGAGCGCTGTACCACAGACCTTGCAGGCGTGGGTGCCGCTTCGCTTTTCGTGCAAGAGTGCGCCGGAGAACGGAGCCTCTGTTCCCTTCCCCCGGAGCATGTGGTACTCCTCGGGGTGAGTATTTGTCTAATATCTGACTGATCCAGACACACGTTGCACTCTGGTTTCTAACGAAGTGTCTGTGCAAGAAGCCTCAATGCACTACGCCCATCCGCCGTACGTACCAAAAGAGGAGGAGCACCCCGAGAACCCCGCCGGCGACCTGGTACGCGGTCGGCAGCGTAACCGCGTAGGAGAAGAGGAACGCCCCCGGTAGCACCCCGATGAGGGTCGCGAGCGTGTACCGGCCGCGGGGTATTGTTGCACCCACGCCGAGCGCATAGGAGAGTACGTCAACGGGGATAAGCATGCGGAGGAGTACGAGGCGCCAGAAGGTGAGCGCCGGCAGCGTGGCACTCCGGTACGCCTGCATGCGCGCCACGCCGACCATGCGCTCGACAAGCGGCGCGCCAAAGCGTTCAGCGAGCACGAATGCGCCGAACGCACCTATGGTCCACCCCACGCTCGAGAGGAGCGCTGTCGCAAGCGGTCCCCAGAGCACTACCGCGACAGGGAGGAGGGGGAGGGTCGAGACGGGGGCAACCACGGTGCCGAGCACGGTAAGGAGTACGTAGAGCATCATGCCACCCACTCCCCCGGTAAAGGGTGCCTGGGTGAGGAGGTGCCCGATTGGCTGCGCGAGCGCCATCGCGCCGATGATGCAGAGCACCGTAACAATGAGCGCCACGCCGCCACGGGAGGCGGGTGGCAAAGTGCTAGTGCTTGGCGATGATGCTCCGTTTGTAGACATCGAGGTGGGTGAGGGCAATGCCGGTGCCCCGTGCAACACAGAGCGGCGCATGCTCCGCAAGTGCTGCGCGGACCCCGGTACGGCGGAGGATGAGCTCGGGAAGGTTTCGGAGCTGACTCGTACCGCCGGTGAGTGTAATGCCACGGTCAATAATATCGGCGGCGAGCTCTGGCGGCGTCTCCTGGAGCACGTATTTGATAGCGCTGATCATTTCCCGAAGCTCCTTGTTGATGGCCTTCACGACGTCGTTTGTCGTGAGCTCGGTTGTCTGCGGCAAGCCGCTCACGACGTCGCGCCCCTTCACCTCTATCGTAAGCTCCTCCTCGAGGGGGAGCGCCGAACCAATCGCGATCTTCACCTCCTCCGCCATCTTCTCACCAATGGCCATACCTCGCTGACGCTTCACGTAGTCCTGGATGGCGCGGTCAAGCCGATTTCCTGCGCACTTCACCGACGTCGAGGCGACGATGCCGCCGAGGGAGATGACCGCCACGTCAATAGTACCTCCGCCGATGTCTGCCACGATATGCCCGCGCGGCTCCTGGATGGGGATACCGGCACCGATTGCGGCGAGGACGGGTTCCTTGACGACGTACGCGTTGCGTGCGCCCGCCTTGACCGCCGCCTCAATGACTGCCCGCCGCTCGGTCGAGGTGACCCCCGCGGGGACCGACACGATGACGTCTGGCCGCATGAAGCGGTACCTACCGAGCGCTTTCCGCATGTAGTACGCGAGCATCACCTCGGTGACGCGGTAGTTCGCGATGACCCCATCCCGCATGGGTTGGTATGCCGCGATGGTGTCTGGTGTCTTACCGATCATCACCTTCGCCTCCGCACCGACTGCGAGGATGCGGTGGTCTTCGAGCGACACCGCAACGACCGAGGGTTCGTTGAGGACGACACCCCGTTCCGGTACGTACACGAGCGTCGTCGTCGTGCCGAGGTCAATGCCGAGCTTCGGGGTCAAGAATGCCACCCTCGTAGCATAGCGCACCAGGGGCGGTAAATCCAGGCGTTGTATGACCGCAGGTACTTTTGCACTCCGCTGGTAAGTTCTCATAGTGTAGCA
>CAZMPG010000035.1:0-11208 GCA_964568345.1 uncultured Candidatus Saccharibacteria bacterium
TCTTCGTCATCGAGGCGACGTCAGAGAGGCCCTCGAGCGTGTTGTCGCCAAGGCCGAGTGTGGAGGTAGAGGTCGTACCCCAGCTGCTCCCCGTCCACTGGAGCATGTCACCCACTGCAGAGCCGCCAATGTGCGGAATCGTGCTGCTTGCTGCGATGAAGTAGTTTGCTGAGGTTGTGCTGAAGGAGTTCGCAACGTACCAGCTTCCCTCTTGACCATCGAAGGTGCCCGTCCAGTCGCCGGAGGTGACCAGGGTGAGGGCATTGTTGGTGATCGTGAGACCGCTCCCGGTGAGGTCGGTGACGTAGTCACTCCCGAGGAGGAGGCCGGTGATACTCGTGTACGGGAAGGTGGAGGTACTGGTCGTGGAAGAAGCGGTGAAGATGGTGGCGGCAACCTTGCCCGCGACTTCGAGAGAGGTCGAGAAGGTGGATGTACCCGCACCCGAAACGGTGAGCCCTGTCGTCGTGATCCCCGCAAATGTGGAGGTCGAGGAGGTGGCGACGAAGCGGGGGGCGGTAGAGGTGGCGAGGAAGGTGTACGTGCCGGAGATGGTCTCGTTCTGGGAGCGACGGAGGATGCCGGCGGAAGCGTAGTCGAGCGCTACCCCGGCCACCCCGCTGCCCTCATCTGTGACGGTGAAGTCAGTGGCAGCAAAGTTGAGGGCGAGTGCACCCCCGAGGATGGGGGTACCTCCCTCGTAGATGTCCACGACACCTCCGGCACCACCACCATCGAGGCCGCAGGAGAAGATTCCGGTGGTGGCGTCGTAGAGGAGCTTGTCCCCGATAGCATCGCAGTCATTGAGTGCGTTTTGGAAGAAACCCGCGGAGACGTAGAGGTTGGAGGTAGATGCAGTGCCCGCTATGGTGACCAAACCGGTCGTGGGGTCAATCGTAAGCGAAGAGGTACCGACGACCGTGGTGCCGTCTGCGGCGTAGTACGAGATTTGGCCGATGGTGCCGGCAGTGACGTCGCCATTCCCCCCCTGGATGATCGTGGTGCCCCCGCCGCCACCGCCTCCGCTCGAGCGAGCGTTGATGATGGGGTTCTTGGGGTCGGTACGGTCAATGGTGATGTTGCGACCGGCGACGATGCTCGTGAGGATGTTTGCAGCGTAGACGTTGCCGGATCCAGCGTTGATGTCGGTGTTGTGAGTAGTGATACCGCCAAGTGCTGCGAGGGAGCCGGTTGTGGTCGCCGCACCCTGCACCGAGAGGTTTGTACCGACGGTGAGAGAGTTGCCGATAGTTGCTGCACCGCCGACCGTGAGGAGGTCATTGACCGAGAGCGAGCCGAGGGAGGCGCGGGGGGCAGTGAGGGAGCCAGAGAAGCGGCCGGAGCCCGAGACGGTGAGGGCACCACCGATGACTGTGTCGCCACTGAGGGTAGTGGTATCACGAACACTGAGAGTGCTCTGGATGAGGGTGCGGGCGTTGAGGTAGAGGGTGCGGGTGGAGGTGGCTGGGAGGGGGGTGAGGGAGGAGCGGGCGGCAAGGAGGAGGTTGGTGTTCTCGGGGGAGCGGGGGGTGGTGGGAGTTGGGGTGGTCGCAGGGCTTGGTACGTCACGCGGCGTAGTGTTTTCGAGCGGGGTGCTTGTTGCCTGCGGCGCTTCCGTGGTACCTGCGCCGGTCAGCGCGTTCCACACGTAGCGGAAGGCATCCCCCGCGACCGAGGCGACGAGCGAGGAGGTGTGGGGAGATGTGGTGTCTGCTTGCGTGTCGAGCGAAGTGTCAGGTTGGGTTGCCTGCTGGGGCGCAACGTACGCAACGAGGGTACGCGCTGTGTCGTGGAGCTGTGTACGCACGGAAGCGAGGAAATCGGCGTGTGCGCTCGCAGCCACGATGAGGGTGAGGGTGAGGAGTACAGCGCCGAATCGTGCGAACGGGGCGATGCGTCTTCCCGAGAGGAAGCGGAGGGGTGTGGGAAGGGAGATGCGGGTGAGGAGTGAGAGTCGGTGACTTTGCGATTCCTCCGGCGTAGCGGTCGTATTGGTCGCAGTGGTGCGGGGGGTTTCCACTCCAGGGCGCTCCTTCATCGCTGGCGCAGGGTTCGCTGCAGCGGCGAGGTGGGCGAGGTACTCCTCGCGCCGCTTGTGTGCGAGCTCCTCACGGCGTACGCGCTTCGCTTCCGCTGCTCGCTCGATGTACGCCTCGAGCGAGGCGCGGGAGACGTACCACACACCATCTTGCTTCCGAGCGATGAGGTCGCCGGAGCGGCAGAGCTTGGTGATGTAGTCAGGGGCAAAGCTAAGCAGTGTGGCAGCCTCTTTCACCACAACCCAATCCGCACTGACGTGAGAACCTCCTGTGTGCATGCTGCCAAGAAGACTATGTGTATGCTAGAAAAAACGCCAGCCCAACGTACCTTCAGTATACGACTGTGTCCCATAGCAATGGAAGTGTTTGGGCGGCGTATCGGTGGATAACCGCACAGGGTTTTTGTTGGTGCCTGCCACACCCTCTGCACGTCATCACTACGGTCCCTCGCCTGTAGGTGAGGGACCGTATGTCTTTAGCCGCAGGCGGAGTGTGGCGAGAAGCAGTCCGTGGTTCGAGGGGTTTCTCTATGGCAAGAGACGTGGTGTCGGATTGCTCATCCGCTTCCCGACGGGTCAGTCAAGCCCCAGCAATAGGCGTCGCAATGAGAGCAACATCGAGATGCGTGCGGAGAGTGTAAGCAGTGACCCATCCTGGGATGGGTGGTTGAAGTCGGTGCGCGTGGGAAGCCAAGCGCTTGCGGCGAGGCACGAGGTCGCCTCATTCTCAAAGAACCTACGCGGAATGAGAAAATATGCCTTGAAGCAAGGCCGATGCAATGCGGAATTCGCGGCTTGAACACTCAAAACCGCCAGGATTTTGCGTAGGTCCTGTTGATTAAGGACTTGCGCAAGTTTCGCAAAAAACTCTCTCTAGCCCTAACGGGAAGAATTTGTGAGCCTTCGGTAGCGTGGTGTATTTGTGCGTGTATACGAGATATTTTACTAATGTAAATATAATTATATTCGTAATTATATCGCACCTCCCCCTCCAGAGCCTCCCCCGACAAGCGCGTGGTAGGGGTGCACACGAAGGGCATCGAGACGCACCGTGTTGCTGTCGGGGTGGGCGATGATACGCACGACGAAATTTCCGTCGGTAAAGTAAGTGGGCGTCCACGACACGCCCCAAGTGTCGGACTCGCTCCCGAGAGTATATACACCGTCGCTCGTCGTAAACTGCATCGTGCGCTTCGCTGTGGTGAAGGAGGAGCCACCGTCCCATGAGAGAAGCACATCAAACGTGCCCGTTGCGGTGCTCGCCGATGCCTCAAGCTTCAGCACAATGCCCTGGACGGTATTACTATCGGGTACACTGAAACCGAACATGCTGTACGTCTGACGTAGGCCTTCCGAACCAGCGGAGGCGTACAGCTCGTCGGAAAGGAAGCCGTTTGATCCGCTTGTCCACTCATTGTTGACCGCACCGGACTCGGTCGGCGCGAATGAGCCTACTTCGCTACTCAGTGTCTCTCCCGGTGGGGGGGTGGGCTCTACCTGGCTACCACCCCCTCCCCCACCGCCCGATCGCATGACTCCCATGGATGAGGCTCCGCCGACCGGCCCACCGGCATCTTTCGTACCTCCTGTCTCAAAGGACCTTCCCCGCCGATGCTCTACGCTCGTCACCGAACCGACGACCCCCATTGCAGCGCCAACAGTCGTGCCGGTAGCTACCACCCCGCTTACAGGAAGCCCTATGGTGAGCGAGTTTGCATACGTGGTGCCCGAGAGATCGGCAACGACAATGTAGTTCCCACTCGTGGTTGCGAGAAATGCGCTCGAGAAAGTCGTCGTACCCGCAAAGCCATATGTCGCGAGCGCACCCGCGCCACCAACCGCCTCATCGCCACCATCGAGTGTACCGTTACTATTGTAGTCACGGTACAGACGAATGTTGGCCACCTTACTTGTGTCAATGTTGTGCACCGCGGAGAGGGAGAGCGTGAGCGAGGTCACCGTAGCGTTCTCGTACGCCGGAGTGAGCATGAAGGCAAAGAGGGTCGTGTCGTTTGTCGGGAGAAATGAGAATGCATTCGTCACCTGCCCCGCTGCATGATCGGCAAGCGTAAGGGCACCGGTGATACGGATCGTCGTGGTGTCGGTCGCAACCACGGTGCTGATGCTCCCCTCCGTGTAGAGGCCGAGGTGCGAACCTGCCGTAGATGATATCGCCGCGAAGCTCCCTACCCGTGCGCCGCTTATGGTGAGCGTCTCTCCGGCTGCAAAGTCAGCTGAGACGGGGATGACGAGCGTCGCACCGCCGTCCTCGTAGGAGACGGGGTTTGCTACTTTACTCGCCCCGGATCCGCCGAAGGTGAGGTCCGTCGTGTCGGTATCGAAGCGGAAGTTGGTCGAGGTGGTAGCAATACTGATGCGGATGTCGTTTGCCGCGGTGACGAGGGGGCCAGCGATCGGCTCGGCGATGGTCATCATCGCGAGGGTTGTCGTCGCTTCGCCGACGTAGAATGATTGATCCGCATCCGACGCAAAGAAGATATTCCCGAAATCCCAGTTGACGTTGTGGTTCGAATTGACACACCCGCTGCTGCAGCCGATTGCGGTCGCATTCGCGTTGTAGGAGTCTTTCACGTCGAGGTAGATAGCGGTGTGTCGCCCCTGCGGATCGACGTACCAGTAACTACCGTCAGAAGACGAGCGGAGCTTGTGCACGGCGCCGGGAGCTCCGGCAAGTACCAAGTTGTTCTGCACGGTGAATCGCGCTGCCGCCTCGAAGGTCGTCGTGGAGGTCGTCGTCGCCCGCTTCACGAGGTTGTAGAAGGTAGTGGTGCCAGTAAGCGTTTGGTTTCCTCCCGTGAGCGTGACCGTGCCGGTGCCCGGCGAGAGCGTGCCGCGGTTGTTTGTAAAATTGCCCGATATGTCGAGGAGCGACGGCGCAACGAGGGTGGTGGAAGCGCTTGCAATGGTGAGGTTTGATGTCGAGGCATTACTTGTAAGGGTGACGGTGTTCGCTGCTGACGTGGCGGTGAAGGTCACGTTGCCGAGCGACGACGTGGCAGTGAGGGTGCCGGAGATGGTGCCGTTGTAAGCATCGAAGTACGTCATACTCCCTGAGAGCCACGTACCCCCCTGGGTGAAGTCGCCCGAGATGGTGAGGAGCGTGGGGGCGGTGACGGTTGCGGTACCCGCGGCAACGGTGAAATTGGTGGTTGATGCGTTGTTTGCAAACGTCTTTGCGCCAGCACCGAGGAACGTGACCGATGGAAGGGCCTTCAACCCCGTCATGCTCCCCGAGAGGGTCTGTACAGAGGAGCCGTTGAAGTAGACGCCTCCCGTGAATGTTGTGGTGCCGTTGTTGGTGTAATTCCCCGCTATGGAGTGGAGTGTCGCCGTGGTTACCGTCGTCGATGCACCGGGGATCGTAAAATCCGATGTTGAAGCATTGGAGGAAAACGTAAAGGAGTTTGCCGCTCCAGCGAGTGCTCCGGCAGTTAGGTCGCGCCGCTCGACGAGGAGATCACCGTACGTGTTATGACTTCCTACTATGTAGAGGTAGGGGGCGTCAACTACTACACCTCTGGCGCTACCTAACGCTATCGTGTTTGTAGCAACACCATCTCCATCAAACGCAGCCACGAGTGCGGCATTCGTCTTGTCGCGCTTTTCGATACGCCAGGTATCTGAGCTATTGCCACCCACCACATAGATGGACGAGGGGTCGCTCGCTATCCCATAGGCGTACACCGTTGCGGCGGTACCATCGACCGCCCCATTCGTACCGAATGCGACAACGGGAGCGCCGGTAGTCTTGTCACGCTTCTCAACCCGCCAGGTAGTGGAGCTATTGTTGCCAGCAATGTAGACATAGGAAGAATCTACGTTAATGGAGCGCGCCGTCCCCGAAGCCACACCATCAACGACACCGTCCGTATCAAACGCGGTTACCAGCGCGCCGGTTACTTTGTCGCGCTTCTCGATGCGCCAACCACCCGTGCCCGAATCGTCATCCCCCGCGACGTAGAGGTAGGAAGAGTCCAGGGCGATACCATAAGCATAGAATGAGAGAACTGCGCCGTTCACCACACCGTCGCCGTCAAACTCGGTGACGAGGTCGCCGGTCACCTTGCTGCGCTTCTCGATGCGCCAGTTGGTGGAGTCTTCAGTCCCAGCAACGTAGAGGTACGAATCATCGAGACTTACTGCTGCAGCATAGTAAGTAGATAGGTTTTCAGCAATCACCCCACTGCTCCCAAAACCAGCAACCAGTGCACCGGTCGTTTTGTCACGCTTCTCGATGCGCCAACCACCCGAAGCATTGTCACCGACAATGTAGATGTAGGAAAAATCTACTGCGAGTGCAACCGCAGACTCGCCAGACCCGCTCGTGACGACACCATCTCCGTCAAATGCGGTCACTAAGGCGCCTGTCGCTTTGTCGCGCTTTTCAATACGCCACGTTCCTGCGTTATTGGCACACGCGATGTAGAGGTACAAACCGTCTGTAACGACAGATTTCCCCCCACCACCTACCGCATCACCGAAGATCACCCCCGGCGAAGAGGTGCCAAACGCCAAACCCATGAAGGTAAGGTTCCCCAGCGAAGAGGAGCCGGTAAGCGTGCCGGAGAGCGTGCTCGCGTACGCATCGAAGTACATCGTGCCGCTGCTCGCATTCCAGGTGCCCTGCTGTGTGAAGTCGCCCGTCACGGTGAGCCGTGCGGGGGCGGAAATGGTGGTCGAAGCACCGACCGTAAGTGAGGTTGTTGTTGCATTGGAGAGGAAGGAGTAGGTGCTCGTCCCGGCAACCAGGGCACCGCTTCTGAGCATGCGCTTCTCGATGCGCCAGTTGGTGGAGTCGTCACTGCCTGCGATATAGAGGTAAGAACCGTCGGTGGCAAGGGTGAGTGCAAGAGATGAAGCGGTATCACCCTCCACCACCCCGTCGGTGTCGAACGCAGTGACGAGGGCACCCGTCGTTTTGTCGCGCTTCTCGATGTGAAAATCGGACGAGTCGTTGCTACCGACGGAGTAGAGATATGAGCCATTTACCGTGATCTCACGAGTGTAGTTTGAGGAAGTAACACCGTCAACGAAGCCAACCGTGTTAAATGCAGTCACCAAAGCACCCGTTGTTTTGTTACGCTTCTCGATACGCCCATTGCCTAAGCCCAGGTCATAGTCACCGGCGATATAGAGAGAGGTGTCATCAACAAAAAGACTAAACACGATGTAGGTATCGGCAGTACCATCGACGACACCGTCAGTATCGAACGTGGTTACCAAAGCGCCCGTCGTCTTGTCACGCTTCTCGATGCGCCAGTTTGGGGAATCGTCGTCGCCGGCAATGTAGAGGTATGAAGTGTCAAACGCCACAGCGTATGCAACATTGGAAGCGGCGACACCATCCACTACCCCATCGGTGTCAAACGCAGTGACGAGGGCACCCGTCGTTTTGTCGCGCTTCTCGATGCGCCAGTTGATGGAGCTATTACGACCTACGATATAGAGGTAGCTACCATCAGTGACAAGAGCGTACGCAGTATCCGAAGCGGCGACACCATCCACTACCCCATCGGTGTCAAACGCAGTGACGAGGGCACCCGTCGTTTTGTCGCGCTTCTCGATGCGCCAGTTGTTAGAGCTGTCGTCGCCAGCGATATAAAGGTAGGTATCGTCGGAGGTGATCGCCCGGGCGTGTCCTGACGCCGCAACGCCATCAACGATGCCATCCGTGTCAAATGCAGTTACTAAAGCGCCGGTCGTTTTGTCGCGCTTCTCGATGCGCCAGTTGTCGGAGCTGTCGTAGCCGGCGACGTAGAGATACGAGGCATCGGAGGTGACATTGTAGGCATACTGTGACGCCGCATCACCATCAACGACACCGTCGGTGTCGAATGCAGTCACAGGCACCGACGTGACCGCACCGAGCGGCGAGGCGCCGGTGAACGTGCCCGATAGGGTGCCGGTCGGCCCGCTCAGGTAGAGCTTGTTGCCCGCTTTCCAGGTACCGTTCTGTGTGAAATCGCCGTCAATACTGAGACTCTGGGGTGCAGTGACGGCGGTCTTGCTTCCGGACACGGTAAGGCTTGTTGATGACGCATTTGAGACGAACGTGTAGGTGCTGGTTGCATCGACCAGCGCTCCTGATACGAGGATGCGCTTTGCGTAGCCGTACGCGTATGGTCGACCCGTATATAGGTACGTATCGTCGACCATAATAATAGCATATACTGCGTTTTGCAAAGGAAGCGCAAAATCTTTCTCTCCTGTGCTCGCATTGAGTTTGTACGCCACATTTACTGCCGAAGAATCAAGATAGTATAGGTACGTACCGTCAAAGAGTAGGTCGCTGAAATCGCTTCCGCCGTACGTACCCATCACGACACCGGAGACACCAAAAGAAGTCGTCGTTGCACCATTTGACATTACGTACTTCACTAGCATACCGGTGTAGCTGTCATCTCTTCCAGCGACATAGAGGTTCATACCGTCGTGTACGATACTATCGATCTGGTACCCCTTACTCGTCGTCACAAGGCCAGAAACGCCAAAGGAGGTTGAGGTGGCACCCGTCGAGAGGAGACATTTCTGGATACCCCACCCGGTGTTATAAAGATCGGCGCCTGCAACGTAGAGGTACGTACCGTCATTCACCATTGCCGCCACGAGGACATTCATGTTACTTATCTTTCCACTCACCCCAAACGACGTGTCAAGCGCTCCAGTTGAAAGGAGTCGCTTTTCAAAACGCCCAGGTGCACCGTAGAGCATGCCAAAACCAAGATATAGGTACGTACCATCAATGGTGAGAGCATTAATGCCACTTGTATCCGACTCGAAGAATAGGCTCCCTGTTGACGAGGTACCAAACGAAGTGTCGAGTGCTCCGGTCGTTAGGAAACGTTTGTCGAGCCTTGCATAGCCGCTCCCGCCCTGCCCCCCCACATAGAGGTACGTACCATCATTGACGAGTACGTTGGGATAATACGTGCCTTCCCCAATGTATAAAACGCCGCTTGATGAAGTGCCGAAGGTGATATCGAGCGCTCCCGTATACTTGTCACGTTTCTCGATAACCCATGGACCGTTGAATTCGTTCATGGTGTATACGTACCTCCCATCTGCAGTCGCGATTTCGGCTTCGTTTACCGTGGACACCGATCCGTCGGAGCCAAACGTCACAGGACTGACCACTACGTTCCCGAGCGTTGAGCTTCCCGTGAGGGTGCCCTGTACGACACTGCTCACTCCCCGCAGATAGAGCGTGCCGCTATCCGCACGGAGTGTACCGTTCTGTGTCAGGCTGCCGGTCACTGTGAGCGAGCCAAGTGCAGTTACGGTGCCCGCAGAGATCGTGAGGTCGCTCGTCGTTGCGCTGTCAACAAACGTCCAACCTCCCCCTGTGCCGTTGAAGGTCACCTTGCCGAGGTTGGGTGAGCTTGATTGCGAAATATCAATGATGCGGCCGGTCGTGGTAGCGTTCATAAGTACCGTGCCTACTGTCGTAAAGTTCGAGCCCGCATCGGCGAGGAAGCTCCCTGCTATTTTTGTGGAGTACGTGGAGGTCGCCCACTGGTAGTACCGACTTCCGTCGTCAAGGTGGAGCGTGCCATCCTGCGGCGAGATCGAGGCGTTGCCCTGCAAGGTCACCGTGCCGCCGGGCACAAACGTCGTGCCTGCCCACACATGGAGCTCGATCCCTGCGTTCGTGACGAGGGTCTGGGTCGAGGTCGAAGCGCGGTAGGGGATCGATGCGTTTTTACTGCCATCGTACCGCGCCATATCCACTATGGTCATGTAGCCACTCGAAGCAACGGTACGGACAATGAGCCGCTTGTCGTAGAGATCGAGGCCGGCTATTGAGCCACTACTCGTCGCTCGCGTCACCACTGCCGCGGTCGTCGTAGCGGAGGCGTCCACCCACACGACAATGGAGGAGGTCGCGGTGATATAGTTGGTGGTAGGGAAGGTAAAACTGTACACGCCGGTACCACTGTTGGTGGTCGTCGAATACACGGTGGGAACCGTGCTTGACCCCACGGCGATCTTGATCGTCCTCCCGTTCGTCACCTGGGTTACCCCTTCGTCTGAGTACAGAGTGCCAGAGATGGTCATTGCGTGAGCGCGCTCCGCAGCGAATCCGCACGCAAGCACGCCACTGACAGCTAGCACGCCGCAGAGCGCGACAAGCTGGCGACCGATGGCATGTTGTCGGGTCATGCAAGGGGGTGTTTTAGGCACATACACCAAAAAGAACGCGAAGCGCTCGCCACAGCTCTAGTGTAGCATGTATACCGGCACGGATTTTTATGTGCGGTGTGCATAAGTAGTGCGGCGAAATGCTACCGCCCCTCCCCGCCTCCCCCTTATGAAGGGGGAGGCGGGGAGGGGTGATCTTCTTTCGCCGTCGCGCCCCCTCTCCTTACAAAGGAGAGGGGGCGGAAGTGCGAAAAGCACTTCCGCAAGACTCGCTGAAAACGTTTGCGAATCGGAACGACGCAAACGGTCCAGCGAGTGGACCGAACCTGTAAGGTTGGGGTGAGGTGGTAGTGGTGTCAGATTCTATAATTTAGTAGGTTCAACCTCCTAAATATTTTGCTTATGTGCGTTCAGACGAGATATTATATGTTTGTAAATATACTTACTTTCGAGCTACTCTGCTGGTGCCTGGTCAGCTGGAGGGTTGGTGTCCCCCAAGGGCTCTGTCGGTGCTACGGGATCGGTTGTTGCGCCTCCCTGGGGCACGTCTGTGTGCTGTGAGGTGCTCGTGTCGCCACTTGCTCCTGTGCTGTCCATGCTACCCGCTTCTGCGTCACCGCTACCCCTTGCCCCATTGGGGCCTGCGTCCGCTCCACTGGACTCACCACCTGCACTGCTGCTTGCCGTGTCGCCCGTAGCGCTAGCCGGCTCTCCGCTCCCGCCACTATTTTCATTGCCACCGCTCGTCGAAGCATCGCCGGTGCCGGATGGCGCTGCCTCGCCACAGGCCCCCTGGGTCTGGGTGAGTGCCCCGTTTCGGACCCGCACACAGTAGGCTTCGCCGGTCACTTCGTCGAAGAGCTGGATGCCATTCGGCTTTTCCGACGAACCAACGGTGAGCGAGTCGGTCGCGAGGGACTTGACCCATGCGAAGCCGTCGCTGATCTCCACCCCGAGCGCCTTGAGCCCATCGAGGATGAGTGCAAGGAGGCCCCTGCCCTCCACTTCCG
>CAZMPG010000036.1:0-11151 GCA_964568345.1 uncultured Candidatus Saccharibacteria bacterium
AAGCTCCACCACAGCGGGCGACTTTTACTTTGCTGGGGATTCGCTCGCGCTCTCCGGCACGACGACCGGTGACGTGCTCGCTATCGCATCTCGCGCCGAGCTCTCCGGCACGACGACCGGTGACGTATTCCTCTCTGGTGGGGAGATGTACCTCGCGGGCAGTGTTGCAGGCGACGTGCGGGTGGTCGCGGGGTCGTTTGAACACACGGGGAATGCGCACGAGGACATGGTCGTTGCTGCTGGGCTCGTACACCTCGCCCCCGGTGCTGTGGTGGAGGGGGACCTCGTCGTGTACGCCGAACGCCTCGTCATTGAAGGTACCGTACTTGGCAACGTCGAAGCGCACGTGCGGAGCGTAGAAGTGCATGGCACCATTGCCAGGAATGCTGACATCCACGCGAGCGTGTCGCTCACTGTATTGGGACAGGCCAAGCTCGGCGGGCTCACCTACGCGGCTCCCCGTGCTGCGGTCATTGCCGATTCTGCGACTATCGCAAGCCCTGTCCACTACACGCCAAGTGAGGAGGGGGGCGCGGGTGCACGGGGTGCGTGGTTGATGCGGTTTGCTTTCCAGCTTGCTCTCGCACTCGTCTTTGCGGGCGGGGTGTACTTCCTTGCACCCAGTGCTGCCGAACGCGTAGTCGAACGGGCAATCATGACGAGCGGTCGATCCATGCTCATTGGTGCTGGAGTGCTCGTTGGGTGGCCGTTCTTCTGCGGAGCGCTTGCGGTGACGCTCGTTGGGGCGCCGCTCGCCCTCCTTGGCCTCGTGGTGTATGTAGCTGGCATCCTCCTTGCACTCGCGTACGCGCCTCTCGTGGCGGGAGTGAGCATTGCGCGCGCTGTACACCGTGATAGCCAACGTGCGGCCTGGCACATCATTCTCGGCGTCGTCGTACTCCTCTCCCTTGATTTCCTCGGCTTTATCGGGTGGGCAATACGGTTTGTCGTACTCCTCCTCGTGCTCGGGGTACTCGCGCAGGAGGTGTGGACACGTATCCGTGCACTCCGCGCTCCTGCCGCAGTACATGGGCAGCCGGAGCAGAGGGAGCCATCCGACCATGCCGGGGACGCATAGAGGTGTAAGGGACGCGCCGCAGGAGACACCGGGCAGGGTAGAGCGTCGCGAGCGCCTGCGCATGCTCGACACGGAGCTCAAGCGTCTATTCCCGGCTGCTCGCATCGCCCTCACGTACCACTCCCCCTGGGAGCTCCTTGTGGCGGTTATCCTCTCGGCGCAGTGCACCGACAAGAAGGTGAATGAGGTGACCGCCCAGCTCTTTCCGCAGTACCGTACCGTAGCAGACTACGCGGCGGCAGATAGAGCTGCATTCGAGCGTGCTATCCATGCGACCGGCTTCTTCCGAGCAAAGGCCAGGCACATCATCGGCGCAGCGCAGCGCGTGTGTGCGGTGTACGGTGGCGAGGTGCCGTGTACGATGGTGGAGATCCTCACGCTCCCCGGCGTCGCGCGGAAGACTGCGAACGTGGTGCTCGGGAATGCGTACGGTGTCGTGGAGGGTATCGCGGTTGATACGCACGTCATGCGCTTCGCCATCCGCTACGACCTCACCGACTCGCGGGACCCGGTGAAGATAGAGCGCGAACTCATGGCGCTCGTGCCGCGGGAGGATTGGCTCGGCATCACGTACCGTATCATCGAGTACGGGAGGACCATCGCCCCCGCCCGCCCGTACGACACCACGCGGGATCCTCTCGTTGCGATATACCCCAAGGCGGGAGAGCGATTTCGGGTGAAATAAGGGAAAAGTAAAAAGAACAGGTCGTACATGGTATTTTCTCTCTTTCCTCTTTCATCTTTCATCTTTCCTCTTTTCTCTTTTCTCTTATCACTCACTTCATGTCCCTCGCCCACCTTCGCGCTCTCGTCTGGAAGCACTACCGTACCCATGGTCGGCACGACCTGCCGTGGCGGGCGACGACCGACCCGTACCGTATCCTCGTGTCGGAGGTGATGCTCCAGCAGACACAGGTTGCCCGCGTCATCCCAAAGTATGCGGCATTTGTGGCGCAGTTCCCCACGGTGCGCGCTCTCGCAGGTGCAGACCTCCGCGCGGTGCTCACCGTGTGGACTGGCCTTGGCTATAATCGCCGCGGAAAAGCGCTCCACGATACGGCTCGTGCAATTGTGGCGAAGTACAGCGGCGTCGTGCCGCACACGTACGACGAGCTTCGTACACTCCCCGGTGTTGGGCCGTACACCGCGAGTGCGGTGTGCGTCTTTGCATTCAATCAGCCGTTGCCGCTCCTTGAGACCAACGTGCGGACAGTACTTTTCTATCATCTACTGCCCAACCGCAGCGCTGTCACCGACCATGAGCTTGCTGGGCTCGCGCGTACACTCTTCGACGGGAGGCGGCCCCGTGAGTGGCACTGGGCGCTCATGGACTACGGGAGTGCGCTCAAGCAGCGGGGGATACGCACCAACGCGCAGAGCCGCCACTACACGCGGCAGCAACCCTTCAAGGGGTCGAACCGAGCGGTGCGGGGCGCCATCGTACGCACACTCACCGAATCGCGAGCTCGTGAAGCAGCGCTCGTGCGCGCTGCAGGTGTCGAGGTTGGCAGGGTACGGGCACAGCTGGCTGCGCTCGAGCGGGAGGGTGTCGTGACACGCCGAGGGACGCTCTGGTCGCTCGGCTCGTGACCTACGTACGGTGCTCGAGGAATGAGCCGACAAACGGCCACACACGGTCGGTCTCGAGGTACCAGTCGTGAATGGTGTCGAAGCGTTCGGATGGGTCGGTGAGCGGGTGGAGGGTGACTCGCCCGAGGGTGGTACGCACCACATAGAGGCTATCCGGCACGTAGAGGAAGATCGCCGCATGCTGCTCACGGAGCCTGCTGGCAAATGCCTCATACAGGCCCATGCGCGTGTGATAGTCATTGGTGCCGCGTGCCTCCTCGAGGAGTGCGTCACCCTCGACATCAGCGTACTGTGCAATATTGAGACCAGGGTCATCTCGCTCCGAGCTGTGCCAGAAGGTGTAGAGGTCGTCCTCATGCCCGAGCACCTCGCCAAAGAGGAGCACATCGTAGCGGCGTGGGCGTAAGACCTGCTGTGCGAGGTCGCCGGGTTCGAGCACACTTACCTGCACGTCAGCACCGAGCGACCGCCACGCATCGGCAACGATGCTCGCCGTACGCACGAGCTCGGGGACATTGACTGTGGCAAGAGAGAAGGCGAGTCGCTGTGTCGCCTCCCCCTTCTTGCGTGCTTCTCGCGTGCGTACCCCATCCGCCCCCACTTCCCAACCAGCTTCGGTGAGGGTGATGCGCGCCTGGTCGTATGCGGTTGGCTGTGTCGTCGTCGCTTCCTCTACGGTGCCTCCGTGCCCCCACGTACTGAGTCCTGGCATAGAGAGCGTGGTGAGGGCGGTACCGTACCCAACGAGGACCTGTCCGACGATATACTGTCGAGGTGTCGCCTCGTCGAGCGCTCTACGGACCGCATCATCAAGGAAGAGTGGCTGCCGGTTGTGGTTCATAAAGAGCCCAAACACGTGGAGGAGGGGTGTCCGCAGCACCGCGGTGTTCGGCACCTGGTCCTGGAGGAGCGCCTCAGCTGTTGCCGGGGTGATGGCGGCGGTTGCATCAACTTGTCCCGTCCGATACGCAGCAACCGCATCCGCCTCACTTCTCACGAGGGTGAAACTGACCTGGGCGATGTGCGGGGTGCCGAGTACGTACCCGGTAAACGCGGTGAGCGCGTACGCGGTCGGTATACCCCCAGCGTCACGGGTGATTTCGCCGATGCGGTACGGACCGGCGCCGACCGGCGCGCTGTTAAATTGACTGTAGGAGAACTCGTCGGGGGCAAGGCCGCCCCAGATGTGCGCGGGGAGGATGCCGAGTGTGAGCTGTTCGGGGAACGGTGCGTACGCGTAGGGGAGTGTGAGCACCACAGTGTGATCGTCAGGCGTCTCGATACCCACCCGTTCCCACTGCGAGAGGAGTGGGCTCCGCACGAGCGGGTTCGCCGCGGTGCGGTACGTGAAGGCAACGTCTGCCGCGGTGAGCGGGGTGCCGTCGTGGAACGTAAGGTCGGGGCGGAGCGTGCACGTGTACGTGAGGCCGTCGTCAGAGACCTGCACTTTCTCGGCGAGCTCCGGCACGAGCGCGCCGGCGCTGTCACGGGTCATGAGACCCGCGTACACGATTGCAGCCACGTCGTGGTCAGCGTCTGAGACCGCGAGGAGGGGGTTTACGAAGCGTGGTGTGCCAACGATTGCTTCCCGGAACACCCCTCCGTCACGTGGGATGGTGCGGAGCGTCGCATCGTTGCGCTCGTACACGAGCACCGAGGCGCTCACGAGCGCGAGCGTCCCAAAGACAGCAAGCCACAGCCGTTCGAAAGGCGAGAGCCCGTGACAGGTCTCTCTGGTGGCAGGTGCTGTGACAGGGTACTCCATGGCGCCCGGTGACACCGCTCGTGTACGCACCAGTTGCCCTTGCGCACTACACGAAGAGCGTCAAGAATGCAGTCAATGCAAAGAGCGTACCGAGGACGATCGTTGCTTGGAAGAGGGCGCGTTCTGCACCGCGTCGGGTGTAGAACGTGGTGCCCATTGAGTCGCCGCCGAATGCACCTCCCACCGACGAGCCGCGTGCCTGGAGCACCACCGCCGCGATGAGGAGCACCGACAGTACGCCCTGTACGTACGGAAGTATGGTTGCGATGGTCTGCATACGTACACGCTATGATACATGGTTTGGTCGGGGGTGGCAAGAGAGAAAAAAGAGACGACGCGTTGCTGTTCCGTTCTTTCCTCTTTTAACTTTTCTCTTCTTACTCGCGCCATTTGACGTACGCGAAATCCATCGTGTATACTTACGCTCGTTTCAACATCTGGTGGATAGCGCGCTTGCGTGTCCGCTGGGGTATTTAGTAGCTAACGATACGTTACGCTATGGCAAAAGGCGAACACAAGGTAAGTTTGCGCCCGCTCGGCGACAAGGTGCTCATTCGCCCCCTCTCGGACGAAGAGCTCGGTACGAAATCGCCTTCGGGCATCATTATCCCTGAAACGGTGGACCGCACCAAGGCAGATCGCGGGCTCGTAGTTGCTGTCGGCCCTGGCCGATATGATGAGGCTGGTGAGAAACGGGTTCCGCTCGGGGTGAAGGAGGGCGATCGGGTCATCTTTCAGTGGGGCGACAAGATCGAGTACCAGAACACAGAGTACTACCTCGTGAGCGAGAGCAACATTAGCGCGGTGATTGAGTAGGATCCCCTGTATTTTTCTAAAATTGAACGAAACGTATGGCAAACAAGAAAATCATCTACGATGAAGATGTGCGTAAGTCGCTCAAGCGCGGCGTCGACGCGGTCGCGAATGCGGTGCGCGTGACGATCGGTCCGCGCGGGCGCAATGTCGCGATTGACAAGGGGTATGGCGGGCCGATGGTGACGAACGACGGCGTGTCGATCGCGAAAGAGATATCGCTCAAGGACAAGTTTGAGAACATGGGTGCGGAGATCGTGAAGGAGGTCGCGACGAAGACGAACGACCAGGCGGGCGATGGCACGACGACCGCGGTGGTGCTCACCCAGGCTATTGTTACCGAGGGGATGCGCCGCACCGCACTCGGCGCGAATGCGATGAACGTGCGCCACGGTATCGAGGCGGGGGTGCGGGACACAGTGGAGGAGCTCAAGAAAATGGCGAAGCAGGTGAAGGGTAACGAGGAGATCCGCCAGGTTGCAACGATTAGCGCCGAGAGCGAGGAGCTCGGGGTCGTGATTGCCGACACCATCAACAAGGTGGGGAAGGATGGCGTTGTCACCGTCGAGGAGAGCCAATCGCTCGGCATCGAGTGCGACGTTGTCGAGGGCGTGGAGTTCGACAAGGGCTACGTGTCGCCGTACATGATCACGAATCCGGAGCGCATGGAGGCGGAGTACAAGGATGTACCGGTACTCATCACCGACAAGAAGGTCTCGACCATCAAGGAGATCCTCCCGCTCCTCGAGCGCTTGGCACAGACCGGAAAGAAGGACCTCGTCATCATTGCCGACGACTGCGACGGTGAGGCGCTCGCGACGTTCGTCGTGAACAAGCTCCGTGGCGCATTCAACGCACTCGTCGTGAAAGCTCCCGGCTACGGCGACCGCAAGAAGGAGATGCTTCAGGACATTGCGGTGACGGTTGGCGCACAGGTCGTGAGCGAAGAGCTTGGCCGCTCGCTCGACAAAGCGGAGGTGGCGCACCTCGGTAAGGCAGCCCGTGTCGTCGCGTCGAAGGACTCGACCATCATCATCGGCGGCAAGGGGACGAAGGCAGACATAGCGGCGCGGGTGCAGTCGCTCAAGGCGCAGCTCGAGAACACCGACAGCAAGTTCGACCGTGAGAAGCTCGAGGAGCGTATCGCGAAGCTCGCGGGCGGCGTCGCGGTAATCCGTGTCGGTGCCGCGACCGAGACCGAGATGAAGTACCTCAAGCTCAAGATCGAGGACGCAGTGAACGCAACGAAAGCCGCGATCGAGGAGGGCATCGTGCCGGGCGGCGGCGCGGCGCTCGCGAAGGTCTCCCAGGTGCTCGCCGAGCGTCGCACGAAGCACGCGAAGAGTGCAGAGCGCAACGACGTTGAGTTTGAGACCGGGTACGCAATCCTCCTCTCGGCACTCCGGGCGCCGCTCTACCGCATCGCGTACAACGCTGGGCGCGAGGACGACTCCTCGGTCATCGTAGACCGTGTCGCAGCAGGGAAGACGGGAGAAGGGTTCGATGCAAAGAACAACACGTTCGTGAACATGCTTGAGGCGGGCATCGTTGACCCGGTGAAGGTCACCCGTTCGGGTGTCCAGAACGCGGCGAGCGCTGCTGCCATCCTCCTCACGACCGAAGCCGCGGTTGCCGAGGAGCCTGAGGAGAAGCATGCTCCAGCAGGTGCCCCGAACGGTATGGGTGGCATGGGGGACATGGGGATGTACTAGCTAGAGCAAAAGACGAGAGACAAAGGAAAGGGAAAAGCAAACCGCCCCAAGGGGGCGGTTTGCTTGTAGGTTTCGGCAGTATGAGCGTATCACTACGCCAGATGCCTATCTCCTACACCCTTTCGCTTAGTAGCGAGCCGGGCGTGAGTTGCGGTGACAGTCGCTGCAGCGGACGGGGCGGTCGTCACGCGGCTCAAAGGGGAGCTGCGTTATTTCCTTGCCACAGTCTGCGCAGCTCCAGTTACCCTGCACCATCGGCCGATCACCACGATCGCTGCGCGCCGGACGAGCCGGGCGGCTATCGCGGTAACAGTCGCGGCACTTGAGGGTACTGAGCTGGTCGTCGCGCGGCTGGAACGGAAGCTGCGAAATCGCAGCGCCGCACGAGGCGCACGTCCAGCTGCCCTGCACCATCGGGCGAGGGCTGTAGCCACCACGGTCATTGTTGCCGTACATAGTACTGCTGACGTAGTTACGTTCTTCTAAACACGACCCATTAGAGCGAAACTACACAGCACGGCATTGAACCTAAGTGGTTCATTTCGTCTAACGTAGCTCCATTATACACCATAGGTAGCAACGAGTCAAGCGCCACTTTTCCACTGCGGCAGGGTGCGGTGTGGTATAGTGTAGGGAACGTCTCTATTCGCTAACCACTACGTGTATGCAGGCATCGTTCATACTCATCGGCGTCGTGATCGCCCTCGGTCTGTGGGCGGTCGTCATGTACAACCGCTTTGTGTCGCTCGTCATGCGAGCGAAAGAGGCGTGGGCGGACATAGATGTACAGCTCAAGCGGCGGTACGACCTCATCCCGAACCTTGTCGAAACGGTGAAGGGCTACGCGGCGCACGAGCGTGCAACCTTTGACGCGGTGACCGAGGCGCGCGCAAAAGCCACCCAGCTCACCATTGACCCGCGCAACGTAACGCCAGAGCAGATCGCCGCGCTCTCCGCAGCGCAGGGTGAGCTCACGAATGCGCTCGGGAAGCTCCTCGCGGTTGCAGAGAGCTACCCCGACCTCAAGGCGAATCAGAACTTCCTCGAGCTTCAGCGCGAACTTACCGACACCGAGAACAAGGTCCAGGCGGCCCGTCGTTTCTACAACGGCAACGTACGCGACCTCAACACCGGCCTCGGGCAGTTCCCCGGCAACGTGATCGGTACCCTCTTCCACTTCACCCAGATGGCCTTCTTCGAGCTCGGTGACAATGAGAAGGCCCGAGAGCCGGTCGCGGTGCAATTTTAGTAGGATACTTCCTTCCAGTATGCAAGGATTTCTCAAGACAGTCGCGCTGGTCGCCATCATCGGGATCGTCATCATTGCTAGCCTGTTCGTACTCGATATGGTGACCTCGGTTGAGGCAAGGGATATGTTACAGAAGGTCTTGCTCGTTCTCGGCTTAGTCGCGCTTGGCGGTATAGCCATTACAGCCCTTACACGTAAGAATGTTCAGTAGTTTCGTACCCATACTAGGTTACGTATTGCACACATGCCGGAACGCATCTACTACAACAAGCTCGTGTGGGACAATGTCCCCGACATTATCCGCAGCAAGGGGAAGGAGTGTGAGGTGCGTGAGCTCACCGACGACGAGTTTGAGGTTGAGCTCCTGAAGAAGGTTGAGGAGGAGGCGAGTGCGCTTCCAGAAACCGCGTCTCGCCAGGAGCTCATTGATGAGCTCGCCGACATCGTGACGGTGGTCGAGTACATCAAAGCTCGCAAGCAGATCACTGAGCTCGAGCTCGCCGACGCACTCGAGCGGCACGTACACACCCGGGGCAGATTTGAGAAAAAGCTCTTCCTCGTGTGGTCCTCCGACACGACGTACGTGACGAACGAAAAGGCGAAAACGGTCGTACGGCTCACGATACCGGAGAGCAGCAAGCATGCGGACACTGCCACGGCAGCGTAGTCTTTGTGGCGAGCTCCGTATTTTGGGTATGAGTGATACAGCACGTGCACGCATTGAGGAGCACCGCTTAGTGCAGGCGGCTGGTGCCCCGGTGTCTGGGCTTGCAGAGGTAACACCCCGCCGGACGTTCCTACGGCGCACCATGGTCCACACGGGCATCTTTGTCGCTTCGTTCGTGAGCACCACGGGCGTCGCGGTGCTCGCGGTACTTCTGTGGGTGCGGCCCGATAGCCTCGTGAGCCTCGTCCTCGTCGGCGTGCTTGCGGCAGTGGTGTTCGTGAGCTGTTTCGCGACGCTCCGTATGGTGGTGCTCCACCGCCTCCTCGACGAGTATCCTGATCGAGAGGAGGACCCTGGTGTGTCTCACCACCTCGCGAAATCGGTCGCGTACGCGCTCGTTGCCCTCGTCATCGCCGCGGTGCTCGCGGGGCTCATCGTGCGGAGCGCGGCAGGGGAGGAGAGTATTGAATATGCAGCGGGACTATAGACAATATGGCCACCCTCTACACCCACCAATCGCAGAACGTACGCCGCACGTGGCTCCTCATGGCCGTATTCCTCGTGTTCATTGTTGTTGCAGGGTGGGGTGTCGGCTGGTACCTGGGCAACCCGGGCATCGTGTACCTTGCGGTCGTACTGGCACTCCTTACGAACGTGTGGAGCTACTGGAAGTCAGATAGCCTCGTCATCCACCTTACGCACGCAGAGGAGGCAGACCCAGGAGAGTATCGTGAGCTTCACCGTCTCGTCGAGAACCTTGCGATCACCGCCGGTCTCCCGAAGCCGCGCGTGTATGTGGTGGACGATCAGGCACCGAATGCTTTTGCAACGGGGCGTGACCCCGCACATGGCGTCGTCGCGGTGACGACCGGCCTCCTCGCGCTCCTCGACCGGAGCGAGCTCGAGGGCGTGCTCGCGCACGAGCTCTCTCACATCGGCAACCGGGACATCCTTGTCGGTACTGTCGCGGTTGTGCTTGCGGGCTTCATCGCTCTCCTATCAGACTTCTTCCTGCGCTTCATGTACTTTGGAGGACGGGATCGCGAGCGGGACGTCCCGCCGATATTTCTTGTCGTTGGTATCCTTGCGGCGATACTCGCCCCGATTGCAGCCACACTGATCCAGCTTGCGGTCTCTCGGAAGCGCGAGTTTCTCGCCGATGCCTCGGGGGCGCTCCTCACGCGGTACCCGGACGGGCTTGCGAGTGCGCTCGCCAAGATACGTGACCACGGGAGCGAAATGCGGCACGCGAGTAGTGCGACCGCGCACCTATTCATCGCGAGCCCCTTTGGTCCACGGCGTGGCCTCGGTGCCGCACTGAGTCGTCTCTTTTCGACACACCCACCGGTTGAGGAGCGCATCGCCGCCCTTGTGGCGGAAGGGGCACGTCACACGCATGACGCATGAGTCACTGCCAGAGGAATACCATGAGTGCGCTCGAGCGGAGCGGGAGGGTGTTCCTGGGGGACTTCCGACAGAAGACGGGGTGTTCGTGTGGCGTGGTCAGTCCTTTTCGGCGTGGGCACAAGCACAGGTGGACAGCCGTGGCGTGTGTGTTGGGGCAGAGTTCCTCGTGCGTACGCTCGCAGGGAGTACGCCGCACGCCAGCATCGAGCGTGCGGAGCAAGAGGGCACCGTGCACGAGCTTACATCCGAGATGCTGCGGCAAGCGACACACTGCGCACGAAACCTCGCGGAGTACGGGGTGCACATTACGGTTTCGGTAAATGTTGATCCAGCAGAGCTGACACCAGCATTTGTCGATGAGGTGCGTGCGCTCATTGCGGCGGACGGCATCACACCGCGTATGCTGTGCATCGAGCTTCTCGAGCGGCGGCGGGTTGATCCTACACAGTACGATGTGCTGCGCTCCCTTGCGGAGCTTGGGTGCCGCATTGCGCTCGACGACTATGGCACCGGGGAGTCTACGCCGCGGGAGCTCGGCGCCCTGCGACATGCGGGAGTGCCTATAGACGAGGTAAAGGTGGATCGTTCGCTTGTCGTGCGTGGGCAAGCGCCCCGTGTCGCTCGGGGCTTACTGAGGCACGGCGTCACCGTGGTCGTGGAGGGGGTAGAGTCCGCAGACGAGATCCGTGATCTACCAGAGCAGTGCGTGGTGCAGGGGTACCTTACCGGACGCCCAGTGCCGCTCGCGGTGTTTGAGCGCTCGTTTTCAAAGGTCACTACGGGGTAAGCCACGGTTACACTCCTCCACGTAACCTCTCACAGCCCCCGAATGTCATATAAAGGAACTACCCACACCATGAGGTATCCTGA
>CAZMPG010000037.1:0-11137 GCA_964568345.1 uncultured Candidatus Saccharibacteria bacterium
CCTCATGCTCCTTGGTCATCAAGGAGTGCAATATGTATCTGAGGTTATGCAGGCGTTACCAGGTTGTCTTACGGTACACGGCGCCGTCGTAGACGATGAGCGTGCCATCCGCATCGAAGCGGAAGTCGAGCCCCGGCCCCTCGAGGATGGGCTGAATGTTTCGCTCGGGGCGGTCGTCGAGCTCTACCGCGTAGATGCCGCGCTCGGTGCTCACGACGACGACGTCGTTCCGGTTCGGGTAGAAATCATACCGCTCGATGGGCTCGCTCCACTCGATGCGGACGTACTTCTTACAGACCGTCGTACAGAAGTAGAACGGTGGCGGGTCTTCGTCGCGCGACCACGTGGCGACGAGGGTGCCGTGGTCGAGCCAGGCAATGATGCCGTCGCGCTCGCGGACCTCCGCCATTGTTGCGAGGATGGTTGAGCTCACGCGCTTCGTGAGCCACGTCGGAAACTGGTACTCGACATCAACCGTGGTCGTCGCCACCCGTTTCCCGTGGACGAGCACGTACGTCGTCGTAGCGACCTCGACCGCAAACTGGTCGTGGGTGGAAAATGCCTCCTGGAGCGCGGTGAATGCGGGGTTTGCAACCGCGCGGGTGCCGCTCGCCACAGCGCCATCGGTAAGCGAGAGTGTTGTCGTGGATGCTACGGTGGTCCAGGTAAACGTTTGGGGGAGCATGAGCACCCGCGCTTCTGTGACCAGGTTTGCCTGCACGCTGAGGTGCTTCACCCAGCTCTGGTACCCAGAGCGCGTGACCCAGATTTCGTACGTCGTACCCGGCGTGAGGTCCTCGATGTACGTGTTGCGGAGGAATGCCCCGTTGCTCTCGACGAACCCGCCATCGAGGAATACCGAGGTGTTCGCGATGTCTGAGTGGAGGTATACGCCGCCCGTTTCGATGAGCGACATGGCGTCGTCAAGACGGTACCCCTTCGAGTACCCGATGAGGATGGGGGTGCCGACCACGAAGAGCACGGCACAGAGCACGAGGAGGCGGCGGCGGAGGTGGTGAGTGAGCGGCATCATACCTGTGTCGCGCGGTGCTTGGGGGTGACCCAGAAGGAGCCAACATACCACCCGAGCATGAGCCGCGTCTGTGCGTGGAGGCCGGGGAATGCGCCGAAAATGATGATGGTAAACGGCACAAGGAGCCACTGGAGTGCAGCAGCGACGTATCGCCGTCGGCGTTTGGTCGCCTCGGGGAGCCGCGGCATGAGCGAGAATGCGGTCGCCGCAGCGAGGATGAGTCCGAGCATCGCGACCACCATGAGGTTGCGGGTAATGAAGGGAAGGTTGTAGGAGAGCACCGTGTCGCGGAACGCCTCCCCGCCGAGCATGAGCGGTAGCCAGCCGAGGAGGAGGATGATGAGTGGGCTCGTCGCGAGTGACCAGAAGCCTTCGAGCTGCACGAGCGTGTGAAATACCTTGCTCCGGAGGGGGATCGCGCGGTTTTTGATGAAACCGAAGAGCAGGTAGGGTATGTTCTCTACCCCCCACATCCAGCGGAAGTGCTGCTTGTAGATATTGACCAACGTCTGTAGGCGTGTTGGAGCTAGGTTTGCATCCATCGAGACGGGAAACGCTATCGGTATGACGCGGTAGCGTCCATCATTCGCGAGGAAGAGGTTCCAGAAAATACGCGAATCATCCGACACCATGTTCTTCTGCCAGAACCCCACCTCGTTGAGTGCGGCAAACGACACCGCGTGCGAGGAAAAGGTGGTGAGCTTCTCCGCGCGCTCTTGCTGGATCATCTGCCAGAAGGTGCTCGAGAACGCGGCGACGCGAGAGAGTGCGGGGGCATCCCAGATGTTGTTGTTGTAGAGCGGTACCGGCTGGAACGACGCGTGGTACGGGTCGTCGGTGGTCGAGAAGTGCCACGTGAGGCACGCAAGGTACTGCGGCGCAACGACCGTGTCGATATCGAACGCCGACACGATGACCGCATCGAAAGGTATGTGGTTGGGGATGAGGATACGATCGCGCGCCTGCTCCGCAGCGTACGTGATGTTGGGTCCTTTGCCGCGTATCTCCCCGGGGAGGTTATCGGGATGCTCGGTCACGAGGATGTGCGCGAACGTCGTCCCGTAGCGCGCTACAACGTTCGCTGCGATGGTACGCGCACCCTCCCCTGCCCGCGCCTCGGCTGCGAGGACGACGATGATGCGTGCGGATGGGTAGTCGGACTCCGCTACTGAGCGTACCGCCGCTGCTACGATGTCCTCGCGCTCGTGGTAGAACGGGAGGATGATAAGGTGGTAGTAGCGCGCAAGGGTCTCCGGCGTGAGCCTGCTTCGCCATGGCACCTGCATGTTGTGACGAAGCCGACGCCAGTTGTGCCGCTGGTGGATGCCGAGGTAGAAGGTTTTGAGGAGCCAGTAGAGATCAAAGGCGATGATGAAGTACGCAGCGACGGTCGGTGCGTAGAGCGACAGGAGCACGATGCCACCAATCGTGACCCACGAGAGCGCTCCGGGCAGGATCTCGAGTGCTCGGTAGAGCACCCGGTCACCCCCCGAGAGATCGCGGGCATGGGCGATGTGGAAGTACGGTGAACGGACAAATTCCATAGGATGAGCCGGAGGCGAGGCTCGAACTCGCGACCCACGGTTTACAAAACCGTTGCTCTACCGACTGAGCTACTCCGGCAATAGTACTATCCTAGCAGATTCACCCGTGCTGCGCCTCACTCTGAGGTGTGCGGGGTGCACGCCGACGCAGGTGGCGGAGCGCGGTGAGCCGGGAAATGAGGCGACGTTCGGTGGAGCGGACCAAGACGAGAGCGGTGTACGTGAGCGCGTGGAGCGCCCGGGGGAGAAGGTCGCGGGCAAGGGCGCTGTACACTTGGGCGAAGAGCTGTCGCATCTGTGCATAGAATGCATCGGTCGCTCGGTCGAGCGCATCGCGGGGTGAAGCGAGCAGGCGCCTGCCGCGAAGGCTATCACCGCCCCGCACGAGCGCAAGGAGTACGAGGCACGCGAGTGCAACGATGAGGGCAATACCCATGGCTTAGGAGCGCACCGACGCGCGGAAGCACTCGGAGACCTCGATGCGCTCGCCAAACTTCTGCACCGCTTGCTCGATGAGGCCGCGGATGGTCATGTTTGGGTCTTTTACGTACGCTTGGTCGAGGAGTACACGCTCCTCAAGGAAGGAGTTGAGCTTACCCTCGACAATGGCGGCGCGTCGCTCCGCCGGCTTATCAGCCGCTTCCTCCTCAAAAAGCTGCTTTGCTTTCGCAATGTCCTCTTCCCGCACCTGGTCGCGGGAGATGAACTGGGGGTTCGTTGCGGTCGCATGCATCGCGATAGCGTACGCAAGTGCAATGAACTCTTCATTCTTGGCGACGAAGTCAGTCTCGCACGAGAGGAGGACGATCGCACCGACATCACGCGACGCATGAATGTACGCTTGCACGACACCTGCACCGAGCGTGCGATCCGCTTTCTTTGCTGCGGCGGCGCTCGATTTCTTGCGGAGGATGAGGAGTGCCTTCTCGGCATCACCCTCTGCTTGCTCGAGCGCATGCTTGCAGTCCATAACCGAGAGACCGGTACGCTCACGGAGTGCTTTGATGTCGGCTGGGGTGATGCTCATAGGCAAAAAGAACCTACGTTCCTTTATGTGGGTAATGCTCTTTGCGGACGTCGCTAGGTGCAGCGTCTACTCCGCGGTAGGCGCTCGCGATGTGCGGAGTCCCTCTTCGTACGCGGCTGCAATCTCCTGCACGATGTAGGCTATCGCCTTTTGAGACGCGTCGTTGCCGGGAATCGGGAAGTCAATGTCGCGTAGGTCGCAGTCGCTGTTTGCGAGCGCAATGACGGTCATGTGGTGCTGCTTCGCCTCTTTCACCGCTATCGCCTCACGCTTCGGGTCCACCACGAACACCGCGCTCGGGAGCGTCTCGCCGAGCGGCACGAGGCCAGCGTACATAGTCTCGAGCCGCTCTATTTCGCGGTCTATCTGGAGCCGCTCGAACTTCGTGTACTTGCCAAGGAGGCCTGCTTCGCGGTCGCTCGAGAGCTTCGTGAGACGCGCGACCCTTTTACTGATCTCGGAGAAGTTCGTGAAGGTGCCGCCGATCCACCGGCCGATGCTGTAGGGCATCTCGACGCGGTCCGCCGCCTGCTTGACGACGCGCTGGCTCTCCGGCTTGCCGCCGATAAAGAGGAGCTTCTTCCGCTCCTCGGCGAGCGAGCGCACGTACGCTTTCGCGGTGTCGAGCAGCTGCTTCGTCTTCTCGAGGTCAAACACGTCCACGCGGAGCTTCTGGCCGAAGATATATCCGGCTGACGTGGGGTGGCGGCGACTCCGCGCAACGCCGAAGTGCGCACCAACGGCGAAGAGGTCCGCGATGGCGGGCTGTGTCTGTGCATCAGGCATTGCTCCCTGCTCCATAATGGTAAGGAGTGTACCAGATGTCCCCACGGTTGGCAACAGGCGTGCAAGGTGGTACCCTGTGGCTTGGTATGTTCCTGTAATAAAAAAAGGGGGGCGATGCTCATCAGAAACGGCACCGCACTGTGTCTGTACGCGAGCTGCTGGTCCAGTACCACCGGTGAACGGGGGCTGGTATATCGTATCTTGCCGGGGAGTTTCTCGATCGTGCTCGGGCCGGAGATAGGTCAAGAGCAGTGCGGTCGTTTTGGACGTGCCACGATCAGTGCACACGTGGTCTGCGTCCCCTCAGGCACCGTCACCAAGAGTGAACACGCCCCCGTCGGGCCCGGCGTGCCGCATGAGTTCTCCATGAACGGGCTCACCGTTCTCATTTCGGTCGAGCCCCAAGAGTAAAAGTAAAGGAGGTACAAGCGCCCCGACGATGTCGTCGGGGTGTGTTTGTGCTACAAAAGTACCGTGGGGCCCTCAGGAGTCACCTCGAGGATGCCGTGCACGACATCGTGCCGAAAGACCTCCCTGCCCTCTGCGCGCACGGAGAGCGTGCCCGGCCGGAGTGTCGTGACGAGCGGCACGTGGTGCGGCAGTACGGTGAGGTCACCCACGAAGCCGGGCGCATTGAGCGCGTCAGCTTCCCCGCGAAAGAGTACCCCATTTACCCGTGCGATGTGGACCTGCATACGTGCATTACGCCCCCTGCGTGACGCCCTCGATACTCCCCTTCATGTAGAAAGCCGTCTCGGGAAGCGCATCGTGCTTTCCCTCGACTATTTCCCGGAACGACCGGATGGTGTCGGCAAGCGAGCAGTACGCGCCGGGCGTACCGGTGAAGACTTCGCCAACAAAGAAGGGCTGCGAGAGGAAGCGCTGCACCTTGCGTGCTCGGTCCACGAGGAGCCGGTCTTCGTCGGAGAGCTCCTCAGTGCCGAGGATAGCAATGATGTCCTGGAGATCTTTGTACCGCTGGAGGATACGCTTCACCTCCATCGCAACTGCATAGTGCTCATCGCCCACCACTGAGGGCTCGAGCGCGGTCGAGCTCGATGCCAGCGGGTCTACCGCAGGGTAGATGGCGAGCGCCGCAAGCTCGCGGGCAAGCACTACCGTGGAGTCGAGGTGCGAGAAGGTGGTCGCCGGCGCGGGGTCGGTAAGGTCGTCGGCGGGCACGTACACCGCTTGCACCGAGGTGATCGAGCCCTTCGCGGTCGAGGTGATACGCTCCTGGAGCTGCCCCATCTCCTCGGCGAGTGTCGGCTGGTACCCCACCGCACTCGGGACACGCCCGAGGAGTGCAGAGACCTCTGACCCCGCTTGGGTGAAGCGAAACACGTTGTCCATGAAGAAGAGCACGTCCTTGCCGAGCGTGTCGCGGTAGTACTCAGCCATGGTGAGGCCGCTCAGGGCTACCCGCGCTCGAGCGCCGGGCACCTCGTTCATCTGGCCAAAGACGAGCGCCGTCTTACTGATGACGCCAGAATCCACCATCTCATGGTAGAGGTCGTTGCCCTCGCGCACCCGCTCGCCGACGCCCGCAAACACCGAGTACCCGCCGTGCTCCGCCGCAATGTTGCGGATGAGCTCCTGGATGAGCACGGTCTTCCCGACGCCCGCGCCGCCGAAGAGGCCAACCTTTCCACCCTTGATGAACGGCACGAGGAGGTCGATAACCTTGATGCCCGTTTCGAACACTTCGGTCCTCGTCGCCTGCTCGCGGAACGCTGGCGCAGCGCGGTGGATGGGCCACTGGTCATCGCCCGTCGCAGGGCCCTTGCCGTCTATGGGGCGGCCAACGACATCGAACATACGGCCGAGCACTCGCTCACCGACAGGCACGCTTATAGGGGAGCCGGTGTCCTCGACCTCCTCGCCGCGCGCGAGGCCGTCGGTCGCCGCCATCGCAATGCAGCGCACCTGGCCGAGGCCGAGGTGCTGTGCTACTTCGAGCGTCATGCGCTCGGTGGGGCGCTCAGGATTCCTGACAAGGAGCGCGTTCTGGATAGGGGGCACGCCGTCCCGAAACTCGACGTCAACCACGGTGCCGATTACCTGTGCGATGGTGCCTTTCATAGGTGGTGTGCTAGCGTAGTAATAGTGGGCGCGATTAGCGCATCGCCTCAATGCCGCTCGTTATTTCGCTCACCTCAGCGGTGATAGCGGTTTGGCGCTCCTTGTTGTACGTGCGGGTGAGTGCCCGTGTGAGGTCGCGTGCGCGGTCAGACGCCCCTTTCATGGCGACCATGCGCGCGCTGTGTTCGCTCGCATTCGCTTCGAGCGCCGCATGGTAGAGTACCACACCGATGAGGAACGGCACCAGCTCGTCGAGCACCGCATCGGCGTTCGGTTCGAGCGTGTGCTTGAAGGTCGCCTCGCGGGTGGCAGGAATGGCAAGCTCGCTGTACTTACCACGCGCGGGCACAATACCCTCGATGACCTCACGCACCGCAGCGATCGAAAGCGGGAGGAGGCGGCGCACGACCGGCTGCTGCACAAACGTGGACTCGAAGTTGCTGTACACGAGCATGACGCGGTCAAACGTGCCTGACCGGTACGCTGCGATGACACGGCGAGCGAGCGTATCGGGATCGCCGTCAGAGACCCCCTCGCCCCAGTGTTCGTGCTGCTCAAGGATGCGGTACCCCCGCCGCGCGAAGTGTTCGCCCCCCTTCTTCCCGATGGCGAGGATGGCGACCGATTCCCGGCTCCACCGGTGTTCCCCGATGAGGCGGTGTGCCGCACGGAGTACGTAGCTGTTGAGCGCTCCTGCGAGCCCCCGGTCCGAGGTGACGACCATGATGAGTACCTGCCGCTCCTCGGCGCGGTGTACGGCGAGGGGGTGGTGGGTAGCCCGTACAAGGAGGCGCTTGAGGAGGCCGATGGCGTGGAGCGCGTACGGTCGAGCTTCGATAGCGGTCGCCTGGCTCCGCCGCATCTTGACCGCGGAAACTGCCTCCATCGCCTTGGTGACCTGGTGAATCTTCTTCACTGCGCGGATTTTGCTTTTGACATCTTTGAGAGACATGCTCGTGTACGTTCTGGATTAGCTCGCAGCAAAGAGGCTCCCGTGCGCCGTGCGGAACAGGGTGCACGCTTCACGAAGCTCCTCACGGTTCGCCTCGCTGAGGTCTCGCGATGTGCGGATGGAGGCGAGGAGGCCGGGGTGCTGATCCTCGAGGAAGGTCGTGAGCTCGTGCGCGACGAGAGTGGTCGAGGCGACGGGGACGTCGTCAAAGAACCCGTCGTTTGCCGCAGCAATGGCAGCGACCTGCCTCTCGAAGCCGAGAGGGTTGCTGTGGGGCTGCTTCAAGACCTCAACGAGCCGCGCGCCCTTGCGAAGGCGCTTCGTTGTCTCCGCATCGAGGTCGCTCGCAAACTGCGAGAATGCCTCGAGCTCGCGGTACTGAGCAAGCTCGATACGCATCTTTCCCGCCACCTTCTTCATTGCCTTGGTCTGCGCCGAGCTCCCGACACGCGAGACCGAGAGGCCGACGTTCACCGCAGGGCGAATACCCTTGTTGAAGAGGTCGGATTCGAGGTAGATCTGTCCGTCGGTTATCGAAATGACGTTCGTGGGAATGTACGCAGAGACATCACCTTCTTGGGTCTCAATAATGGGAAGTGCGGTGATAGACCCGCCGCCGAGCGCAGGAGAGAGCTTTGCCGAGCGCTCGAGGAGGCGCGAGTGGAGGTAGAAGATGTCACCGGGAAATGCCTCGCGGCCTGGCGGGCGCCGGAGGAGGAGCGACACCTCGCGGTACGCGACCGACTGCTTCGAAAGGTCGTCGAAGACGACGAGCACATCTTTCCCGTGCTCCATAAAGTACTCTGCCATCGCGACACCCGCGTACGGAGCGAGAAACTGGAGCGCTGCCGGGTCGGACGCAGGGGCATCTACGACGAGGGTGTACTCGAGTGCCCCCGCATCTTTGAGCTTGGCGACGATCTTTGCCGTTTTCGACTCCTTCTGGCCAATGGCGACGTACACGCAGATAGGACGCGTCTCATCTGACTCACTCCGCTGGTTGAGGATCGTATCTATCGCAATGGTCGTCTTGCCGGTGAAGCGATCGCCGATAATGAGCTCGCGCTGGCCGCGACCAATGGGGATCATGGCGTCTATCGCCTTGAGGCCGGTATGGAGGGGGACGTTCACCGGCGCACGCTCGATCACCGGGTGTGCGGGGCGCTCAACGGGGAATACGGTGGTAGTCGCTATGGGTCCCTTCCCATCGAGCGGCTCACCGAGGGTGTTCACGACGCGCCCGATGAGCGCTTCTCCCACCGGCACCGAGAGCACCCGCCCGGTCGCACGTACCGTCATACCCTCACGGACACTCCGGACATCGCCGAGTACGACCGCACGTACCGCATGCTCCTCAAGGTTGAGCACCACGCCGTAGGTGCGACGGCTATCTTGCATGGCTTCGGCGACCGGCAGGTCGCCTGTGGTCTCGAACTCCACCATCTCGGCCATGAGCGAGCGGGAGAGCCCCGTGATTTCGACGACACCGTCGCCCACCGCGACAACCGTCCCGGTCCCCTCGGGGGCGACCGCTGTCTCAAAGGACTCGAGGTGCTTCCGCAATGTATCAACAATCGTACTGGTCATGGTGCTACGATGAGCTACTAATGAGGTGCGTGTAGAGCTTCGTGAGCGCGCGACGGTACGTCCGATCAATGCGTGCGCTCGACGTGCGGACTTCGTACCCGCCGACGACGCGATCGTCAACCTCGAGGAGCGGCGCACGCAGGCGCACATCCTCTCCGAGACGTGCTGCATCTGCTGCGATGGCTGCCTCGTAGCGCGTCGCATCATCCGCGTGCGCCACGCGGACGGTCGTTCCCTGTGCATACCGTCGCTGCACGAGCGCTTCACACTCCGCCACAATACGGGGGAGGAGTCGATGGTGCCCCCGACTCGCGAGGAGTGCTATGAGGCGCTCGACGCGCTCGTGCCACTCCGCCTCGCCTGGAGCCGCCTCTCCGGCAAGGAACAGCGCTTCTGCGTACTCATGTGCGTGCAGCATAGGGGTGGTTATGGCTGTGCGGGTGAGCGGGTGGCACGGAGCGTCTGCTCGACCCCAAGGACGACGAGGCGCGCGAGCTCCTCCTTCCCTTCGGTAAGCGCTGCACGACGAAGCTCGTCTCCGGCAAGGGCGGCTTCGGCGATGATGCGATCGCTCTTGGTGCGGGCTTCGTCAATAAGCCTCGCCTCACGCTCCTTAGCTGCTGCACGTGCGGCCGTGAGCGCTGCCTCCGCGTCGAGCGATGCCCGCGTAATGATCTCCGCCTTCTTTGCGTCGGCATCGCGGAGTGCTGCTTGCGCCCGCTCCGCCTGCGCAACCCCCTCGATGATCTGCGTCCGCCGCTCCTCGATGAGCTTCATGAGCGGTCGGTAGAGAAAGTACGAGAGCGCGGCGAGGAGAACGCCGAAGTTTAGTATCTGCACGACGAGGAGCTTCCACTCGACACCAAAGACCGCGAAGACCTGTTCCATACGCACGAAGGTTCTGAAGCGCTCCTACGCAAACTTGATAATGAAACCGACGACGACCGCGAAGATGGCGAGCGCTTCGGTAAAGGCGACCCCGATGAACATGGTGGTCGTCACCTTGCCAGACGCATCCGGGTTGCGCCCAATGGCTTCGAGCGCTTTCCCGACGAGCATGCCGATGCCGATGCCGGGGCCCAGGACACCGATACCGACGACAATCGCCATAGCGAGCGCCTTCATTGCTTCAAGCTCCATACACTGTGTGGTTATGCCCGGCTCCTCGCCGAGCGCTGCTAATGTGCTTCGCTCACCGCCAGCTTGATAAAGAAGAGGGTGAGCAACGTGAACACGGCCGCCTGGATTACCCCGACGAGCACCTCGTAGAGCATGAGGGGCACCGGTGCGAGGTAGGGGGCGAAGTATACCATGACCATAATGAGCGTCGAGCCGGCAAACATATTGCCGAAAAGACGGAACGAGAAGGAAATGAGCCGCGCAAACTCCGAGATAAGCTCGATGATACCGACAAAGAAGCCGAGGACCGAGCGGAAATTGAAAAACTTACCGAGGTACGTGCGCAGACCGTGGGCGCGCACGCCAGCCGCCTCGATGACGACGAACACGATGAGCGCGAGTGCTATTGTCGTATTGAGGTCGGTCGTGAGGGGGTGGAAAAGCGGCACCTGCGCTACACCGGTGGGTGATGCTGCCTCTGCCACGGAGGTTGCCGGCGTCACGAGGAGCGATTCGACGCCCGGCACGAGCTCGAACCAGTTGCCGAGGAGGATGAAGAGGAAGAGTGTCGTGAGGAGTGGTACGTAGCGGAGTGCGAGCTCACGCGACCCCAGGATCTCCTCGACGTACCCGATGAGGGAGCCGAGGATGCTCTCCGCGCACGCCTGTGCCCTGCCGGGGATGCGGGCGATATTTTTTCCGAGGTACGCCGCACCTGCGATGAGGACCGCGCTCACCAGGATACCCATGAGCGTTGTATTCGTGATGGGTACGCCGAGTACCTCGAAGAGTGTGTGTGCGGCGAGTGAGATGTGAATGCCCTCGTGCATACTACTACAGCAGTGTAGAACGCACGCAACCCTCCCCGCCCCGCGTGCACAGGGGAGTATAGCATACAGGTATAGGTGTAGGGAAGCGAAAACAGGGCCAACCGCTGCTAGACAATGGTGCCGTGAGGTGCTACGGTGCATCCGGATGCCACTGACCAAGAGGTTCAAAATGCCAGT
>CAZMPG010000038.1:0-10663 GCA_964568345.1 uncultured Candidatus Saccharibacteria bacterium
CGATCTCGCCTCACTTCAGGATACCTCATGGTGTGGGTAGTTCCTTTATATGACAAAAACTATGAAATTCATCTTTGATCCAAACCAAGAGTACCAGCGCGACGCGGTAGCGGCGGTCGCGGACCTCTTCGAGGGGCAGGGGTCCGGGTCGGCGCATGTGGCAGACCCGGCGGCGCTCGAGGAGTAGGGGAGGAGGTCGCCCCCTACATTATAAAGGTAGCGCAGGGGAGGATAGGGTGAGGATCAAGGACCTCGCCCCTTGTCTATAGTCCCTCGTCTCGTCTCTTATCTCTTTCCCCTTCTCTCTCCTCTTTCCGCTCAAAATATGCTACAATCGCCCCATGTTTTCCTTCAGGCAGTTCTTCCGTGATGGCGCAAATCGGCGTACGCTCCGGGAGCTTGAAGCGGTCGTACAGGCCGTGAATGGCCACGAGTCGGAGATCCAGGCGCTCTCTGACGACGCGCTCCGCGGCATGACCGACACCCTCCGTACCCGGCTCGCGGCGGGCGCCTCGCTCGACGAAGTCCTCCCCGAGGCGTTTGCGGTCGTCCGCGAAGCGTCGCGCCGGGTGCTCGGCGAGCGGCACTACGACGTGCAGCTCATGGGCGGCGTCGTGCTCCACCGCCATGCGATCGCCGAGATGCGCACGGGAGAGGGGAAGACGCTCGTCGCGACGCTCCCCACGTACCTCAATGCGCTCTCGGGGAAGGGTGCACACGTCATCACGGTGAACGACTACCTCTCACGCCGTGACGCGGTGTGGATGGGGCAGATCTACGCATTCCTCGGTCTCTCGGTCGGCGTCATCAATGCGCAGGCGACGTACCGCTACGACGCGACCGCGCGGGAGCAGTCGTCGGAGGACGTCGCGCGCGACGAGACGGGGTCGTTCCGTGTCGCGTACGACTTCCTCCGCCCCTGCACCCGAAAAGAGGCGTACGACGCAGACATCACCTACGGCACGAACAACGAGTTTGGCTTCGACTACCTGCGAGACAACATCGAGTACGAGGTGGGGAGCCTCCGGCAGCGCGGGCACCACTTCGCCATCATTGACGAGGTAGACTCCATCCTCATTGACGAGGCCCGCACCCCGCTCATCATCAGTGCTCCAGCAGGAGCGAGCGAAGACCTCTACGGCACGTGCGCGGGCATCGCGGCGCACCTCACCGAGGGAGAAGACTACACGAAAGACGAGAAGCTGCGCGCTATCCAGATCACGGACGCGGGTATCGAGAAAGCGGAGCGCGTGCTCGGGGTCGACAACATCTACACCCGTGCGGGCGTCAAGTACGTGCACCACCTCGAGACTGCTATCCGCGCGAAGGCGCTCTTCGAGCGCGATCGGCACTACGTCGTGCGCGATGGCGAGGTCGTCATCGTAGACGAGTTCACCGGTCGCCTCCAGCCGGGCCGCAGGTGGAGCGACGGCATCCACCAAGCGGTCGAGGCGAAAGAGGGTGTCGCCGTGCAGCGCGAGAGCCGCACGTTTGCCTCCATCACCTTCCAAAACTACTTCCGCATGTACGAGAAGATAGCGGGCATGACCGGCACCGCAGAGACCTCCGCCGAGGAGTTTTACAGCGTGTACAAGCTCGACACGGTCCAGATACCGACGCACCGCTCCGTCGCGCGCGTAGACCACAACGACCTCATCTTCCTCAATGAGCGGGGAAAGGCGAAGGCTATCGTGCGGAAGGTCCGCGAGCTCCACGAGAAGGGCCAGCCGGTCCTCGTCGGCACCGTTTCGATCGAGAAGAACGAGGAGCTCTCGCGGCAGTTTGAGGCGGCGGGGATACCCCACGAGGTCTTGAATGCAAAGAACCACGAGCGTGAGGGTGAGATCATCGCGCAGGCGGGCACGAGGGGGCGGGTGACCATCGCCACAAACATGGCGGGGCGCGGCGTCGACATCAAGCTCGGCGGCAGCCCGGTCGTTGCGGAGCAGGCCGAGGCGGTGAAGGCGCTCGGCGGGCTCTTCGTACTCGGCACCGAGCGACACGAGGCGCGGCGCATCGACAACCAGCTCCGCGGCCGCTCAGGGCGGCAGGGCGATCCGGGCGCGACGCAGTTCTTCGTGTCGCTCGACGACCACCTCATGCGGGTGTTCGGGAACAACGACATGATCCGGAACGTCATGGCGAAAGCGACGCCCTCCGAGGATGAACCGATCGTGCACTCGATGATCACGAAGTCGCTCGAGACGGCGCAGAAGCGCATCGAGGGCTTCAACTTTGACGCGCGGAAGCGCATCCTCGCGTACGACGACGTGCTCAACCACCAGCGGCAGGCTATCTACGACCGCCGCCGCCGGTACCTCGTCGGCGAGCATGCGGCGGTTGACGAGTTCCTCGTGTCCTGCGAGGCGCACGATCCGTCGGTGGCGCAGGCGATTGTCGAGAAGCGGAGCGAGCTCGGCGATGCGTTCTACCCGGTCATGCGCCGGCTCCTCCTCCAGACCATAGACTTCTTCTGGCTCGAGCACCTCGAGCTCATGGAGCACCTCCGGAGCTCGGTAAACCTCCGCGCGTATGGGCAGCGCGACCCGCTTATCGAGTACCGCAAGGAGGGCTTGCGGATGTTCCGTTCGCTCGAGGCGGGCATCGTCGAGCGGGTGGTTGAGCTCGTGCCGAAGATCGTCGTCGGCGCGTTCGAGAGCGAGGAGGAGCGGATGAAGCGCGAGAGCGCACAGGCGCAGCGCCTGGCGACTACCGCCGAGACGCCGCCGCCTCCCGCGGCGCGCGTGGCAGCGGCAGGGGAGCGACACGGCCGCAATGACCTCGTCACGATCGCAAAAGACGGCGCAACGCAGACCTTGAAGTACAAGAAAGCCGAACCGCTCATTGCAGCGGGCTGGCAGGTGGTGGAGGGGCGGTAGACGCCAGATTGTAGAGGTACTGGTGCGTACTTATCCCCCACATACCCTGACCATGCGCCGTCCCAACCGGTCGCGTGGTGTATAGTTGGCGTACATGGAAATGGGTCCAGACGTCTCCCCGGAAGCGCTGCCGCCCGTCGCTTGGTGGAAGCGTCGGCACGTGCTTCCTCTAGCCATCGTCGGGGGCGTTGGTTTGGTGTGCGTACTCGCGCTCGCCTCGCGGTATGGCTTCAGAGCTGCGCCGCAAGGGGAAGAACGCACGGGTGACACCACCGCTTCGTCATCCGTGGCGGGGCTACAGTCGGCAACGTCGTTTGATCTTCCGTACACAGCACCCGACATCACCATCGCACAGGGCCTCGCAGCGCCGTTTGCGCTCAGCGAGGTATCAAACGTGCAGGATATCAAAGACGCGTACGGCATCTCGCTCACACAGAGCGAGCTCGCGCGGCTTGAGCGGGACAAGTTTATCGTACTGAATGTACTCGATACCACCCTGGTGAGGGATATGGGCAATGATAGGAAAGGTATCGAGGTTGGGGACTATGGACGCGAGCTCGTGTCGCTCTATGGGCGCCTCGTCGGTAGCCCCGATCCTCGCTATCGAAAGCAGGCAAACAGTATCTTCTTCACAGCCGACAGTGCGATGCACCTCTTCTCCATCCTCTCGGTCGAGCTCATGAAAGAAGCGGAGCACGCGTACCTCATACCGAAACTCAAAGAGCTCACCGCAACGCTCTACAAGGACGCCGCGGCGCGAGTAGCGGCTACCACCGGGGATGACCAGGCCACGTGGCGTGTCGCTCGCAACTACCTCGCGGTGCCGTACGCGCTCCAGAGCACGTCGCTTCTTTCCCTATCTCCTGGAGCATATGCATCAGTAGATGATCAAACATTGTCCTTCGAGGAGTACCGACAGGCGTTTGTAGATAAAGATGCCGTGGCCGACACGTACGAACATGCTGCTCAGTTTGTGCAGGGGCTCACACTCGATACGGCGAGTGAAGACGCCGTCCTTGCCGACCTCAAGCTGGTGTATGACGCTCCAGCAAAGGCCGATTCACACATCCTGGGGGGTACGGGAGGTGGGCAGATCAACCTCCCCGTGCCGTTCTCGCAGTTTACCGTCCGCGGCTCCTACACACACTCCTCGGAGCGCAGGCAGTACTTCCGTACGATGCAGTGGTACCAGCAGCTTGCACTCCTCCTCAATGACGATGCTGCGACGCGCGTGGCGTTGCTTTTGGGGGAGCTCGTGGATGCGCGCCCGGCGCTACGCACCCAGTACGACACGGTGAATGCACTCCTGGCGCAGCTCGTCGGCCCCGGTGACGATCTCGATGTGGGCGACTACGCCGACGCAGTGCATGCGCTTGGCGATAAACGTACCAACCTGGAGGAGCTGCGTGCGTTCCTGAAGGCACACAAGCCGGCCCCGCGGATTCGGGACACAACCGAAACCTACACCATGCGGTTTTTCAGCCAGAAGTTTATCCCCGATTCGTACTGGACCAGCAAGCTTACCCAGGGGGACGAAGCGCCGACAGTGGAGGGCATGCAGCTTCCTGTCACGGCTTCCTCACTCGAGGTAATGACGCTTCTTGGGAGCACCTACGCTCGCGACTCGCTGCCGATGACCTCGTTCTACACCGAGTATAAAAAGCCGATTGACATTCGACTCGGGGAACTGTCGGCAGAGGCGGGCGCGTGGGGAGGGGACTACTGGCGCAGTACCCAGGTGACCGGCATCTTGTGGACCATCCAAGGGCTCTTTTCATGGTACACCGCGCACCGTGCGAGTTTGCCGGCGTTCATGCGGGCGCCGCTCTGGGACGCAAAAACGCTCATGACTGGATCCGCGTTCTGGACTGAGATGCGGCACACGAACATACTCTATGCGAAGCAGTCTGGTGCAGAAGGTGCAGGAGGTGACGAGGATACCTGCGTCTCCGTTCCACCTCCTGCGAAGGGGTACGTTGAGCCGCAACCCGAGGTATATGCACGGCTCCTCTACGCGGCACAGTCACTGCGGTCGGTGTACCACGGGTTCGAGCTGCCGAACCTCGACAAGCTCGACGCATTCATTTCCTACGTCGAGAAGCTCCAGGAGTACACCAATCTTGAGCTCGCAAACGCCACGCTTACCGAAACTACGGTGAGTACGACCACTACGATGTGGGACACAACGCCATGCGCCGCAACCGTGGTTGTAGATACGCCGGAGAGTATGCGATGGGAAGAGTTGCGGACAGAGCTCGTGCGGCGCATGGTGCAGGCGCTACCAACGCCGGTTGATAGCAGCGTGGTGCCTATTGTCGAGAAGCGAGCAGCAGTCGTTGCGGACATACACACCGCGTATGGCGACACGTACCTCGAGGAAGGTACGGGTGTGCCGCGGGTCATCCTCGTTGCGGTAAAGGATGCGAACGGCCCGCGGCTGACCATTGGCTTCACGTACTCGCAGTACGAGCTCGAGACACATGAGCGCCTGACGGACGAGGCATGGCAGGATCATTTTTACACCGACAATTTTGATGACTACAACATACACTACAAGCCAAAAGAGGCATGGCCCGAACCTCCTCCATGGTACCGCGAGCTCTTGGGTGGGCGGTAGCGCTCGCGCTTGGTGCCACGGCCGTTTCGGTTTTTCGCGACCCGGAGCCTGCGCCTGTACCCCCTCCCTCGCGAGCGGTAGCGCACGAGCAGCGCGTGTTTACGTACGGCGGCGATGCGGAGCGGTATGCGGAGCTGCAGGGTGTGAAGCTGTTTGAAGCTCGCCACGACACCCTTCTTCGTGGCGACACGCGCATCGTCGTCGTTCCACACCACCTCGTCGCTTCCGAAGCGATTGCGCTTGGTATCCATGCGCTTCGGGCAGAGCAGAGCGAGCGGGTGACGGTACTCCTTGTCACCCCCGACCACTTTTCGGCGTGCCCCACATGGGTGTGCACCGCTACCGGCACCTTCAGGACCCAGTTTGGCGATGTACCCACTGACGATGGCGCAGTCAAAAAGCTCGCTCAAGAATCCATCGTTACCGTACAGCCGAGCTTATTTGACGGAGAGCACGGTGTCCACGCGGTGACGCCGTTTGTCGCGCGCTACCTACCGGGTGCGCGTATCGTGCCTATCGCGCTTGCGCAGCACGGCACACCGCCGCGTGCCGTGCGTGACGCGCTGCGCGCAAGCGTACGCGCGCTCTTCGAGGCATCCACCACGACGCTCCTTGTCGTAAGCAGCGACTTCTCGCACTACCTTCCCCTCAAAGAGGCCGATGCGCGTGACAAAGAGACGACAGCCGCACTGTGTGCCGGTACCAGCGACGACCTCCTTGCGCTCATAAATCCGTCGCAGAGCGACTGCCCACTCTGCCTTTGGCTTGCGCGCGAGCTTGCCAACGCCGCACACGCACAGCCCAGCATCCTTTGGCACAGCAACAGCGCAACCTTGCTCAAGGGCGCGCATGCTTCCGAGACCACCAGCCACTTCGTGGTGGCGTATCAGCACGGTGCGTACGACACACCGCGGTGTGGGGATGAAGGGGCGTGGACTACGAACTATGGACGATAGCCGATGGGCGAAGGGCCAGGATCACCCGCCACCCCTATCGTCTATAGTCTCGGCACCTTCCTCCATTGTCTGTGGTCCATCGTCCCGTCAGTTGTGCACAGGGAAGGCGGCTCATGCCCCTGCGGCTCGTAGGGGCCCGGTGCTATACTGGAGGAGCGTGCGGAGCCTGGCGCCACGCGTAATGCCGTTCCGCGCTTTTTTCATAAATGAGGGTGCTCATGTACGGCTGGGAGTTCCCCCCGCATAACAGCGGTGGGCTCGGTGTCGCCTGTTACGGGCTCACCCGGGCGCTTGTCGGTGAGGGGGCGGATGTGCGGTTCGTGCTCCCCCGCAGGTATCCGGTGGCGGTCTCTGGCGCCACGATGGTGTTTGCTGACAGTGCTGCACCGCTCCTCTCGAGCGAGCAGGCACAGGGGTTTGCTTCTGGGTACCTCACCGAGGATGAGCTTCGGTTCCTCCGCGGCAGGTACCCCGAGCTCCAGTACGGGCCGAGTCTCTTTGACGAGGTGCTGCGGTACGCGGTGCGCTCGCCCTTCGTAGCGCTTGCCCACCAGCCCGACGTCATTCACATGCACGACTGGCTCTGCTTTCCCGCGGGTATCGCGGCAAAGGAGGCGACCGGTGCGCCACTCGTCGCACACGTTCACGCGACCGAATTCGACCGCACCGGCTTCGGGTCTATAAACCAGCAGGTCTACGAGGTGGAGCGCCGGGGGATGCACGCGGCCGACCTTGTTGTCGCGGTGTCCGAGTACACGAAGCGAATCATCGTTGACCGCTACGGTATTGACCCGGCGAAGGTGGTCGTGCTCCACAACGGCATTGATGCCGACGACGTGGCGGTCGCGAGCGCGGTCGAGGGGGACATGCGGCGCCTCAAGGGTCTCGGCTGGGGTGTCGTCCTCTTCGTGGGCCGCCTCACCCTCCAGAAGGGCCCCGACTACTTCCTCGAAGCGGCGCGGAAAGTCATCGCGCGGAAGCAAAACACCCTTTTTGTGGTGTCCGGTTCTGGCGACATGGCTCGCCAGATGATCGAACGTGCAGCCTCCCTCGGCATCGGCGACAAGGTGCTCTTCACCGGCTTTCTCCGCGACCGTGAGCTCGCGCGGCTCTACCGCGCTGCCGACCTCGTCGTCATGCCGTCGGTTTCGGAGCCCTTCGGCATCGTGCCGCTCGAATCGCTTCTTAATGGCACGCCGGTCCTCATTTCGAAACAGTCCGGCGTCGCCGAGGTGGTGCAGCACTCACTCAAGGTAGACTTCTGGGACACCGACGAAATGACAAACAAGATCGTTGCGGTACTGAGCCATCCCGAGCTCGCCGCCACACTCGCCACGGAAGGAGGCAGGGAAGCGCGGACGAGGGTTTGGAAGAAGGTGGCAGAGCACTGTATGCTACTCTATACGAAGCTCGTCCGTCCGTTCTCCCACACCCACCTCCCTGCTCGTACGCACACCCACACCCCATGACCGCCGTCTGCCTCTACTTCCAGGTACACCAGCCTCGCCGCATCAAGCGGTATCGGCTCTTCGACGTGGGGAACGACCACGAGTACTTCAACGACGCCGCGGAGCGCGATACCAACAACGGCAAGGTGCTCCGCAAGGTTGCGGACAAGTGCTACCTGCCCGCCAATGAGACGCTGCTCCACATGCTCCGCACGTACCCCGACTTCAAGGCAGCGTTCTCAATCTCTGGCATTGCGCTCGAGCAGTTTGAGGAGTATGCACCCGAGGTCATCGAATCGTTCCGGCGCCTTGTCGCAACGGGGAGGGTCGAGCTCCTCTCGGAGACGTACTACCACTCGCTCGCCTTCCTCCGCTCGCCCGCAGAGTTTCGCGAGCAGGTACGGATGCACGACGACAAGATTCAAGAGCTCTTTGGGGTGACGCCGTACGTCTTCCGCAACACGGAGCTCATCTACCGGAACGACATCGCCCACCTCGTCGCCGACATGGGCTACCTCGGCATGCTCGCCGAGGGCGCCGACCACCTCCTCGGCTGGCGCAAGCCGACGTACGTCTACCACGCGAAGGGCGACCCGCAGTTTCGCCTCCTCCTCAAGCACTATAAGCTCTCCGACGACATTGCATTCCGCTTCTCGAACCGCTCGTGGGAGGAGTGGCCGCTCACCGCACCGAAGTTTGCCCAGTGGGTGCACGCGCACGACGGCGATGGGTACGTCGTCAATCTCTTCATGGACTACGAGACGTTCGGCGAGCACCAGTGGGAGGACACCGGCATCTTCTCTTTCCTCCGCGCGATGCCGGGCGACATCCTCGCACGGGAGGGTGCGCGCTTCGTGACGCCGACCGAGGCCATGACCGAGTTTGCGCCGGTCGGCGAGCTCGATGCGCCCCACTACGTCTCCTGGGCCGATGTCGAGCGCGACCTCACCGCGTGGCAGGGCAACGCTATCCAGCACGATGCGCTCCGCGCCCTCTTCTCGCTCGAGGGCGACGTGAAGGCAACCGGCAACAGCGAGCTCCTCCGCGACTGGCGGCGGCTCTCGACCTCCGACCACTTCTACTACATGTGCACGAAGTGGTTCTCAGATGGCGACGTGCACCGCTACTTCAGCCCGTACGAATCACCGTACGAAGCCTACATTGCGTACATGAATGTCTTGAACGACGTGCGGGTGCGCGCGCAAGCATTGCCGCCGGCCCGCACGTCCCTGTGGAGCTCGCTCCAGCGTAAGGCACGAGGCGTATTACAAGCATTACTCACCTAAACCTTTAGCATATGACGACTACACCAGTACCAGGAGTTTCCCGGCGGCCTCGTAAGGCGACGGCGAAGCCCTCGAGCAAGGGCAGGGAAGCATCCTGCACGACGTGCACCCGCGTATGTCGCGAGGAGGAGTGCTTCTGGGTCAACAATGGCCCCGTCCTCGCCTCTCTCGAGGGTCTCCGCGATGCGCTCTCCCACATGACCGATGAGCAGTTTACGTACCACACGAAGCGCGATGGGAACGACTTTGCGCGGTGGATTCGCGACTCGCTCGGTGATGCAGAGACAGCGACGCGTATAGCCCGTGCGCGGACGCGGAGCGGTGCTGTCCAGGCACTCCGCGTAGCGTGCGCGTGCTGCTAGCACACTATACCCCGCACATGGCTCGGTCGCTCGTCCTCGGAAACGGCTCGGTGCTTGTCTGCTACGACGAGTGGGGCCAGGTGCGCGACTTCTTTTTCCCCCGTGTCGGGCTCGAGAACCACGTCGGCGAGCACCTCATGCACCGCATCGGCGTGTTCGTGGATGGAGCGCTGCACTGGCTGTCGAGCGGCGAGTATGAGATCACTGTGACGTACGAGCACGACACGCTCGTCGGCGATGTGCGGGCGGTGCACCACGGCCTCGAGCTCGAGCTCCACTTCTCCGACGTCGTCTACAACGAGCACGACGTTTTTGTGCGGCACCTCGTCGTGTACAACCGCTCGGCGCGTGACCGCACGCTCAAGCTCTTTTTCAACCAGCAGTTCCACATCAGCGAGTCGCGACACGGCGACACCGGCTACTACTCGCCCGAGCTCCACGCTATCATCCACTACAAAGGTCGCCGGGTGTTCCTCGTGTGTGCACGGACGAACGACGCATACTTCGACGACTACAGCGTCGGGCTTCTTGGTATCGAGGGTAAGGAGGGCACATGGCGCGATGCAGACGACGGGGTGCTCGCGAAGAGCGGCATCGAGCATGGGAGCGTTGACTCAGTCATCGGCTTGTCGCTCTTCCTCCGCGCGCAGAGCGAGCGGACTGTATCGTACTGGATCGCTGCAGGGCGTACGTATCGTACGGTCGAGCAGTACCACCGCGACATTCTCACCCGCGGCCCGGAGCACCTCCGACGCACGACCGGAGACTTCTGGAGGGCGTGGGTCGGGCAGGGCGGGGTAGGCGCCCAGGGGGGAGATCCCGCGCTCGCCGATCTCTTTCGGCGCTCGCTCCTCGTCGTGCGGACGCATACCGACAACCGGGGCGCCATCATCGCATCGGGCGACTCGTCCATCCTCCAGAGCGGGCGCGACACCTACAGCTACTGCTGGCCGCGCGATGCAGCCTACATCGTGCTTGCGCTCCTCCTGACGGGGAACCAGCACGCGTCTGAGGGTTTCCATGCCTTCTGCAACGACATTCTCACCGACGAGGGGTACCTCCTCCACAAGTACCGGCCCGACAAGTCGCTCGGGAGTTCGTGGCACCCCTGGGTG
>CAZMPG010000039.1:0-10000 GCA_964568345.1 uncultured Candidatus Saccharibacteria bacterium
TATGTTCATCGCTCCGCACTGAGTTGTGTTCGAGCGAGGTGCGCTATTACATCACCAATAGAAACAAGTTCGCGTTTTAGGCCGCCTGCGGCGGCTACAGGGGCGGCGCGGCGCGCCCACACAGCCCCGCCGTGCGCGAAATCGGCCTTTGCGTGCGCGACGCCATCCCAAAGCGTATCCCAATGCCATGAAAGACCTCAAACCAAAATATGTTCTCTACGCTCGCAAGAGCACCGAGGATGATGACAAGCAGGTCATGAGCATAGAAGCGCAGTTGTTTGAATTGCGAGATTATGCGCGTAGAGAACAGCTTGAAATCCTGTCGGAGTTTCAAGAGTCGAAAAGCGCAAAGACACCCGGTCGAGAGGTTTTTGGGCACATGATGGACATGGTGGAGCGAGAGCGCGAGGGTATCGGTATATTGGCATGGCACCCCGACCGTCTGGCACGAAACAGCATTGATGGTGGTCGCATTGTGTACGCCGTTGATACAGAGCGCATTGTGTCTTTGCGCTTTCCGACATTTTGGTTTGAGCCAACGCCGCAAGGAAAGTTCATGTTGCAAGTGGCGTTCGGTCAATCGAAGTATTTTTCGGATAACTTAGTAGAGAACGTGAAGCGTGGAATGCGCCAAAAACTTCGCCGTGGTGAGTGGCTCACGAAAGCCCCCTATGGATATGTGAACAATCTCAAGACCAGGAACATAGAACCACATCCCGTGTACTCAAAGATCGTGGTGCGGGCTTTCGAGCAGTATGTGACAGGTACCCACACCATTGAATCACTGGCGAAGTTTTTGGCTGACCTTGGTATGGTAACAAGGAACCGAACACCACTTGGCAAAGCTTCCATCGTGCGACTGTTGAGCAACCGTGCGTATTTGGGCTTTATCAAACACCATGACGAATGGCACGAAGGAAGCTTTGCGCCGATCGTCACGCCCTCACTCTTTGAAGCGGCGCAAAAGGTACTTCAAGCGAAGCGGCGGCCGCGTGTACAGAAGCAAGCGCATGACTTTCCTCTGACGCAGATGGCAGTCTGTGGCGAGTGTGGCGGCATGATCACGGCACAGTACACAACCAACAGGCATGGTACGCGCTATACGTACTATCGCTGTACGCAAAAGAAAGGCACATGCCGCCAACCCTATGTCTCCGCCGCATCGTTTGAAGCGCAAGTTGATCGCGCGCTTCAAACAGTGGCACTGCCTGTTGGTGAGATAGACAAAGTTGAGCAGTGGATACAAAGGTGGGAGCAGGAGCAGACCGAAGTAAACGGCAGTGCCGCCCGAGACCTCAAAAAAGAGATTGCGGACACCCAAAACAAGCTCGACCGCCTGGTGTCACTGTACCTTGATGGTGATATTGAGCGCGAGCAGTATTTGATACGCAAAGATAGTTTGATGCGCGAGAAAGCGGGATTTGAGGAGAAGCTCGCCGGTCTCGGGCACGGGCGTGACGAACGGCTCCAACCCTTGCGTCGTTTCGTTTTGGCTTTGAGAGAAGCCACGGAATTAGAGGCGCGGGGTGAGCTGCGCAAAAAACGTGACTTCTTGAAAACGCTCGGCTCCAACCCTTCTCTCAAAGCCAAAACGCTTTCATGGCATTGGGATACACTTTGGGAGGCGACCGCGCACGCAAAGGCCGATTTCGCGAACGGCGGGGCTGTGTGGGCGCGCCGCGCCGCCCCTGTAGCCGCCGCAGGCGGCCTAAAACGCGAACTTGTTTCTATTGGTGACCCTACCGGGATTCGAACCCGGATTACCACCGTGAGAGGGTGATGTCCTAACCATTAGACGATAGGGCCGTTATGCGGTACGCAATGTACCGGTACGGCATGATTGTACTATGGATTGTCGGGAAAGTGAAGTGGTAGTTGATACTTCACCGCTCCCGCCACGCTGCCTCCTGGCGCACGAGGAATTCCCCTGCCCGCTCCGGCTCGGCGAGCACCATCTCGACCGCCCGCTCCATGCGCGTTGACTGACTTCCCTTGATGAGCACGAGGTCGCCGGGCTGGAGGAGCTGACGGAGCCCCTCCCCCGCTTCGAGCGAGGTCTTGAGCGTTGCGACGTACGCTACCGTGCCGTGTGCGGCTTGCGCCTCTGCGGCAGCTTTGAGCATCCGCACCCCCACGGTGATGTAGATGTTGGCAACGGCGGCAACCTGCACGCCAACCGCCTGGTGCGCCGCTATGGAGTGAGCGCCGAGCTCGAGCATGTCGCCAAGGACGACAATCTTGCGGCCAGTCGCACGAGCCGCACCGAGCGACTCGAGCGCGGAGGTAACTGCGGCGGGCGAGGCGTTGTAGCTGTCGTCAATGATCGTGGAGCCGTTCATGCCCGCGAGGATGCGCATGCGACCCGGCGGCGGCTCGTAGCCGTCGAACGCAGCGACGGCGTCAGCAAGCGACACACCGACCGCACGCCCCACCGCAACCGCAGCGAGCGCGGCACCGAGGTGGTGCCGCCCGAGCGTGCCGCGGAGCGAGAGCGGTGCGACGTCTCCCCCGCTGTGCACCTCGCACGCCACCCCGACCACGTGCTTGTGGTCGTACGCGATGTGTGCCCGCGCCCCCCGCACGTCGGCGTGCTTCGCGAAGCCGTACCAGGCAATGCGCTGCCCCGGCCGCACGAGCTCGTGCTGCATCGCTGGATCGTCCGCATTGCACACGAGGAGGCCGTCTTCCCGGAGCGCGCGCCCAAGGTGCCGCTTCTCCTCGATCACCGCCTCCTTGGAGGAAAAGTACTCGACGTGCACGGGGACGTCGGGAAAGCGGGTGTACACGACAATGTGGGGCCGGAGCCACGCGAGTGCGGCGATGTCCCCCGGCCGATCGGCACCCACCTCGAGCACGAGCCAGTCGGGATACTCACGGCGCTTGAGCACGAGGAGGAAACCCTCGACGAGGTTCATGAGCCACCCTGTGGCGCTCCGCCACCGATTCGGGAGGCCGAGTATGGTGAGCGGCACGCCGAGCTCGCTGTTGAAGCTCTTGGCGCTCTTGCGAACGTGGTGGCCACGGGAGAGCACCGCGTAGATTGCGTCTTTCGTACTCGTCTTGCCAACACTGCCGGTTACCGCGATGATCTTCGGTGCGTACATCGCGAGGACGAGCCGTGCCTCCCACGTGAGCAACACCACAATAACACGCTTGAACCACGCTTTCATGAAGGGGCCGCCCTGCACCCCGCTACCGATCCGGCGGCACGTGGTAGTAGTTTACCAGAAAATCGACGATCTGCATAAAGGGGTCCGTGAGCGTCTCGGATGCGTACTTCGCCCCCTGCGGCTCGATGTGGAAGAGGAAGATGAGGAACCGTGGGTCGTACGCCGGGAAGTACCCGAAGAATGAGTGGAGGTAGCGGTCGTCGTAGTAGCCGCGCTCGCCCTTCTTCGCTATCTGTGCGGTACCAGTCTTCGCAGCGATGCTGTAGTGCTCCTTCTTCACCGTGCCGCCACGGAGCGACGTGTCGACAACGGTCACAAGCATCCTCGTAATGTCCTCGGAGGTTTCTTCGGAGAAGATGCGTTCCCGATCGTCGGGAGACACATCACCGACGCCGCCGTCCGTGTACGCCACCTCCCGGACGAGGTGCGGCGTGACGAGGTAGCCACCGTTGCCGAGCGCACAGAGCGCCCGCGCGGTCGCTATCGGGGTAAGCGCAATACCCTGCCCGAACGCGGCGGTCGCATACTCGACTTCGCGCGGGCTTGAGAGATTGTCGATGAGGCCGTGCGCCTCTGCGGGGAGGTCTATGCCCGTCTCCTCGCCAAAGCCGAGCTCCCGCATGCGCTCCCCGAGCACCTTCCCCCCCACCTTCCGCGCAACGAAAGCCATGCCGACGTTGAGCGACTGGTTGAGCACATCCTGCATGGTGGCATGTCCACGCGCGCGGCCGTCGTAGTTGCGGATCGTGTAGCCGTCAATGAGCACACTCCCCGTGTCGTCGTAGGTGGTAGTAGGCGTCACCGCACCGGTGTCGAGGCCGATAGCCATAGCGAGCGGCTTGATGATCGAACCCATTTCGTACACGTCTTCGACGAACGGGTTGCGGAACGCGCTCGTGTTCGTGTCCCCAAAGGAGTTTGGGTTGAAGGTGGGAAGCGACGCGAGCGCGTACACGTCGCCGGTCTTCGGGTCCATGATGATGCCCGCTATCTGCCGCGCATGCCACTCGTCCTCGGTCGCGTGGAGCACCCGCTCGAGCTCGCGCTGTACCGTCGGCTCGAGCGAGGTGATGAGGTCGCCAGAGCGCACCCGCCCGCTCCCCTGCGCCGCCTCCTGTACATTCGCGAAGAGCTCGGCGAAGAAGTTTACGTACAGACTGTCCTCCGCGCGCGTGAGCACCGACTCCCAGTAGCGCTCGAGCCCGTACCGACCGGTGAGCTTCGTGCCCTCCGCATCAAACCCGACGAAGCCGAGCGTTTGCGCAGCGAGCTCATTGCCCGGGTAGTACCGCCACTGCTCGCGGAAGAGCTGCACACCCGGGAGGTGGAGCGCTTCGATCGCCGCGGCAGCATCGGACTCGACGTGGTGTGCGATCTCCTCGTAGGGATCGTCGTGCTTCTCGGCGTGCATGAAGAAATCGTTTCGGTCGAGGAGCGGGAGGTGTGGCGCGAGCGCGGCAAAGAGGCTGTTGGGGTCGGTGATCTTGCTCGGGTTTATAGCGACGACATTGCCCGCTTTCGTGGATGCGGCGGCAAGGTGCTCGCCGTCCTCGCCGGTAAAGAAGATGGTGCCGCGGTCGAAAAGGTCGCGGGAGCTCCGTACGTACTGGCTGTTTGCTTCTGCGCGGTACGCACTCCCCCGCACGACCTGGAGGTCGTAGAGGCGCACCACGAGGAGCGCCATCGCTGCCACGATGCAGCCGGCAATGAGGCGGAGGCGGACTCTGTACTGCGCACGCATGCGGGAGAGCGTTAGGCTACGGCCGCCGCGTGATACGACCTTCGGTGGGGGTGACTGCGATGTACGTGCGCGGCGCAGCTGCCACAAACCCAAGATCGTGCGCCGAGGCTTCGGTGAGCGCATTGCTCCGCTCGAGGTACGTCGCTTCGAGCTTGCTCACCCGTGCCTCCGTGTCGGCAATGGCGACGAGGTACTCCTGCCGCAGCACGACGTGCACCACTGAGAGCACGATGCAGTACACGTAGAAAGCGAGCGCAGCAAGAAGCACCGCCACCTCGATGTACCAGAGCGCCTGCTCACCGCGCAGGTGCCGTACGGTATGGAACATGTTGCGTAACATAGGGCTGTGATGTGTTTGCTGGGTCGCGGCACGGTGCCGCGATACGACGTAAGGTTATGACGCTACTCGCTTCTCGAAGCAACGGAGCTTCGCGCTCCGTGCGCGGCGGTTTGCTCTACACTCCGCATCGCTCGGGACAATGGCCCGCTTCGTGACAACGACTCCCTGCCCCGCCGCTTCCCACGCGCGGAACCGGTGCTTTACGACGCGGTCCTCGAGGCTGTGGAACGAGATGACCGCGAGGCGACCGCCGTGCGCGAGGACGCGGAAGCTCGCCGCCAGCATCGCCTCGAGCGTGTCGAGCTCGCTGTTCACCGCTATTCGGATGGCCTGGAACGTGCGGGTCGCCGGGTGGTGCGCGCCGCGCCTCCCCACCGCGCGCTCGACTATCGCCGCGAGGTCGCGCGATGTCTCGATCGGCACCTGGTCGCGCGCAGCGACGATCGCCCGTGCGATGCGCCGTGCCCGCGGCTCCTCGCCAAATCCGAAGATGATGTCGGCGAGGGTCTCTTCGCCCCAGGTGTTCACGACGTCACGTGCGGTAAGCTCCTCCGCACCGGGGTGCGCCGCAAGCGTCATGAGAAGCGGCTCGTCGCGGGTGAAGCTAAACCCACGCCCGACAACACCTTCGGGAGGGGTGAGCTGGTCGGACGAGAGCCCAAGGTCAAAGAGCACCTTGCTGGCCTCCCGCACGCCACACACAGCGAGGTGCGCCACAAGGTCGCGTGCATTGCCACAGACGAGGGTGAGCCGCGGGTCGCCTCCTATCGGGAGGCGGCGTACCCGCTCGAGGGCGTCAGCATCGGCGTCAATGCCAATGTACCGCCCCGACGCTCCAATACGCTCGAGGAGAGCCGCCGCGTGGCCACCGCCACCGAGCGTGCCATCCACGACGACGTCGCCCGGAACAGGTGCGAGCACTGTCATAACCTCTTGTAAAAGAACAGGCGTATGCGCTGTTGCGCCGTGTACGTCGTGTGCCATACGCTAGAGCACACCGATGGCGCCCAACTTTTCTGCAACGGTATCTGCCTCTTTCTCCACTCCAGCCCGGTACGTGTCCCACGTCGCTTCGTCCCAGAGCTCGCAGCGGTCGTTCACCCCAATGAGCACGAGCTTCGTCGTAAGGCGCGCGTGGGTGGCGAGCTCAGACGGCACGAGGATACGCCCCAACTGATCGACATCTACCTCTGCGGCTCCCGCGAAAAGGTATCGCCCGAACGCACGAGAATCAGCCTGGCCGACGGAGAGTCGGTTGAGCTTTTCCACGATCACCCGCCACTGCTTCTCGCTAAAGACGAAGAGGCAGGAGTCGAGCCCGCGCGTGATGACGAGCTTCTTCCCAAGCGTACGGCGAAACTTCGCCGGAAGTGCGACCCGTCGCTTATCGTCTATCGCGTGCCGATATTCTCCGATGAGCATACGGGTCAGCGGAACAAAACGACGGCACTCCACTGACCTTACCACTTTGTTCCACTTATCTACCACTCTATACCACTTCACTTCCCCTGGCTAGGGCGTTATCCACACGAGCGGGAGAAAAGAGGAAAGGAACGGACAACCGATTAGGACACGGTCGTCATTGGCCTCATTGTGGAAAGTACCAATTTGTACATAGTGCTTTGGATATACGATCTTTTCTCTTTTCTCTTTTCTCTTTTCTCTTTTTTTCTCTCGCACCCCTTGCCACCGCGCCGCACCAGTAGCATAGTAGGTGTATGGTAGCGCTTCCCCACGAACCAACCGCAGACGAGCTCATCACCCTCCTCTCCAAGCCCTCCCCCGAGGAGCGCGCGCTCGTGAGGAAAGCGTTCGAGTTTGCGCGCGAGGCCCACAAGGACCACCTGCGGCTCTCCGGTGAGCCATACTTCAACCACCTCTTCGCTACCGCACAGGCGCTCGCTGAGCTCGAGATGGACGCGGCGACCGTGAGCGCCGGCCTCCTCCACGACTGCATCGAAGACGTCGGGGTCACACCCGAGACCATCGCGCGCGAGTTTGGCACCGAGGTACTCTCCCTCGTCGAGGGGGTGACAAAGCTCGGCGAGCTCAAGTACCGTGGTGCATCGCGCCACATCGAGAGCCTCCGCCGGCTCTTCGTCGCAACCTCAAAGGACATCCGAGTGCTCATGATCAAGCTCATGGACCGTCGGCACAACATGCAGACGCTCGACCACGTGCCGCCGGAGAAGCGCGGCCGCATCGCTGCGGAGACGCTCTCGATCTACGCCCCGCTCGCCGACCGCCTCGGCATGGGGGAGCTCAAGCAAGAGCTCGAGGACCTCGCGTTCCGCTACACCAACCCCGACGCGTACGCACGCATGGAGCGCATCCTGAGCGAGAGCAAGGTCGCGCGGGTGCCGCAGCTCGATGAGGTGATCGTGTCGCTCAAGCGCGCGCTCGCCGAGCATGGGGTGCGCGGGTTTCGCACGGAGTCGCGGGTGAAGGGGCTCTTTTCCCTCCACTGTAAACTCGAGCGCAAGGGAGGCGACCTCGACAAGATCCACGACGTCCTTGCGGTGCGGATCATCGTAAGCTCGGTGGAGGACTGCTACCGCACGCTCGGCGTCGTCCATACACTCTGGCACCCCCTTCCCGGCAAGATCAAAGACTACATCGCTTTCCACAAGCCAAACGGCTACCGGTCCATCCACACGACCGTTCTCACCAAGGAAGCAGGACCGGTCGAGGTACAGATCCGCACAGAGGCGATGCACCGCGAAGCGCAGTACGGCATCGCATCGCACCTCTCGTACAAGGAGGCGGGGGCAACGGGCGACCGAGGCGAGCAGAAGCGCAATACGCTCTGGTACCAGCAGCTCATCCCCTCACTCCTCCGCACCCCACCGAAGGACACGGCGCTGCGGCGCGAGGTGCCGCGCTGGATCGGCGACCTCGCGGTTGCCCACAACGTGGATGAGATAACCGAGCACGAGGCCTTCCTCCAAGAGGTGCGTGCAGACTTCTTTAGCCAGCGCATTTTTGTCTTCACCCCGAAGGGGGATGTCATTGATCTCCCCGCCGGGTCGAGCCCCATTGACTTCGCCTACGCCATCCACTCGGAGATAGGCGACCACACTTCGGGCGTGCGGGTGAATAGCAAGCTCGTGGCGCTCGACACCACCCTCCTCAACGGCGACATTGTGGAGATCGAGACGCGCCCGAACGCACACCCGAGCAGCAAGTGGCTCGAGCACACCCGCACCACCCTCGCGAGGCGGCACGTCCACCAGTACCTCGCGAAAGCAGGCGAGGCACAGACAGTGGGGAGTAGGGGGTACTAAGAAGGGAGAAGTGTAAAGCGAGACGATACGCTACCGTCTCGTTCTTTTCTCTTTTCACTTTTCTCTCTATATCGAAAAATTGCGGAGCGAGTAGAGGTCCTCGTCGGCGGTGCGGGGTGCTGCGACAGACACACTCGGTGCAGCATCCGGCTCCGGCTGGGGGCGGTCTGCCGATGGCACGACCTGCGGATGTTCGGGCGCTGGTGCGAGTTCAGATTCGGGTGCAGGATCCCCCGACAGCATGCCTACTTCCGGTAGCGGCCGATCCGGCGAGGGCTCAAGGTCGGAGACGCTCGGCTCTACCGCCACATCTTCAAGCGCACGAAAACCGTCTGACACGACCGCCGCAGCTTCGGCACTACCCTCTCCTTCACCGCCCCTCTCCCCACCCACCTCCTGGATATCCTCTTTGGGCGCTGCGGGCGCACGCGCCGCCTGGAGAGCAGCGTGCTGCTCCGCGAGCCCGTTGTACACGACATCAACCGGCACCTCCTCACGCTCCACGCGCATGGAGTCGAGGAGCGCTTGGAGGTCGCCCGCCGAGAAGAAGCTGATGACGAGCCGTCCGCCGACCTCGCGGGGCTCTATGGTGACCCGGGTGCCAAGCCGCTCGGTGAGTGCGCGCTCAAGCGAGAGTATCTCCGGGTCTATCTTGTGCCGCGCGGTCACCTTATCCTGTGCACTGCGACGTGCGAGGTTCTCAGACTCGCGGACCGTGAGCTTCTTGAGCACTATTTCGCGGGCGAGCGTTGCCTGCTCGTCGGGCTGGTCCTTCAGCATGAGGAGCGGGCGGGTGTGACCTTCGTTGATGTCCCCCGCAGCAACACGCGAGATGATCTCTTCTGGCAGGAGGAGGAGGCGGAGCGTGTTTGAGACGTACTCCCTGCTCTTCCCCACCTTTTTGCCTATTTCGACGTGGGTAAACTTGAAATCGCGCGCGAGACGATCGAACGCCCGCGCGCGATCTATCGGGTTGAGGTCCTCACGCTGGAGGTTCTCAATGATAGCGAGCTCGAGCTTCATCTGGTCTGTCTCCTCGCCTGAGCGGATGATGACCGGCACCTGGGTGAGGTTTGCGAGCCGCGATGCGCGCAACCGCCGCTCCCCCGCGATGAGCTCGTACTCGACCGAGATACTCCCGTCGCCATGGGGGATCTCAGTGCGGGTGACCGTGAGCGGCTGGAGGAGGCCGTACATCCGGATAGAGTCGGAGAGCTCCTGGAGCTTCACCTGGTCGAACTCGCGGCGCGGTTGGTAGGGATTGGGCTTGATACGGTCAACCTCAACCCAAAAGATCGAGTCGCGGTAGGGGTCAACGGTCATAGGTGTGTGGGGTGTGTGCCGATAGGCGCATCGCTACTAAAAGTGTGCAGGGGTAGTATACCAGGCGGGGACAGGGGGGGACAATGTGCTGTATGACCGCAGGTACTTTTGCACTCCGCTGGTAAGTTCTCATAGTGTAGCA
>CAZMPG010000040.1:0-9190 GCA_964568345.1 uncultured Candidatus Saccharibacteria bacterium
CGATAGAAGGCCTCGAGGAAGTTGCATAGAAAAAACCCCGCCGATCACGTCAGCGGGGTTTGTGCCCGGACACGCTCAGCGTATCCGGTCACCACAGGGAACTACGAGGCATCCGCGTCTGTCTCCATCACCGACGCAAGGACCTTTGCCCAGTCTTTGCCATGCTGCGCATGATCTCTGCCGGAACCTTTGCAGTAATAGCACGTGTATGTGCTGCTGTCGCTCCTCTGTAGTGAACCGGTCCCGGAGCACTCATTACAGTCCTTTTCGGTTCCGTCGATACCGATCATGGGTGCGTAGTTGGTGAACAACGCTCTGGCTCCTTCCAAAGCAAAGACCGTTCGATTCATGGTGTCCAGCATCGCGCTCGCGGGGTGGTTATGGTGATTCACATCGGTCACCACCGCCACGTATTTTGCTCCCCGAATCGCTGCGGTAATGGCAAGCGACCAGCCGACGGGCATTTCTTGTCCCACGTACTGAAGACCTTCACCACCCTGAGACTCGCGCCCCGCAGGCATGAGGAGGTCGCAGAGGACCGCGTCCCAGTAGGGATTCGGTTCCTTGGTCGCCACTCCGAACGCCTCCCACCAGGCTCGCTGCTCCTCCTTGCCGGAACTGGGGGGAGTGGTTCGAAAACCGCGCTCAATAAGCGTTCGGCTGGTCCGATCAAGCTGAACCAGCGCCTCGTCGTGGCCGCCTATGACCGTGAGGTCATGCTCGCCGAGTGTCTGGCGTGCAGACTGTTGGTGGATGGGGTTGTCGTCGACCACAAGGATCTTCATTCTTTTCATGTGCTTCTCCTCAGTTGTTCGCCCTTACTGGGCACAGTGATTGATGAACGCGACCATGTTGTGGCCATCGTTCTCTCCGAACGTGATACGGAAGACGCTTAGGTATTCCTTGAAGCGCACATTCTTCTCCAAAGCATCGACGGCCGTTGTGTTGTGAGTGCCCACCTGGACCAACACGACACGGCGCCCTGCCATCAAGAGATCGATCGCGCGGTACGGATCGGTGCACAGCACCGCATCCGCTTCGTCCATGGACGCCACGACCTCGCCGCCAAGCGACGCGACACTGCCGAGCGCCTTGCCGACAACGCTCTCATCGTGGATGTACAGTTTCATGGCACCTCCAATGGTGATGGTTGTAAAGAACTCGGGATCGCTCCCTTTCAGAGGTCTCCCAGGGGAAAACTCTGAAAGGGAGGCATGGACACATGGTTCGTATGTTCATGCCGGGTGGTCGGATCAGTGTTCTACTCAGGTATATGCCTCGATGTTCGTCTACATCCCTCGTCTGCCAAGCTGGTACCCTGCCTCGAAGATGGTCGCGATCATGTCGGACACATGTGGAGCATCGTCGCTAATGGCATCGATACTGAGCACGATATCCAACACCTCTCGCATATTGCCGCCGCCGGCAACAATATTTTCGAGCTTGTCGGGGACGACCCAATAGTCGACTAGGCTGGCTTCAAGGTACTGTACGGCATACTCGTCGGGATCAGCAAGAAACTTGTCGGCTTCACCTTCAAATAGCAGAAATGGATACGGTGACCCATCATTTTTCACACGTGCAAATACCACTTGGCCCACGGCGTACCTCCGCTGATGCTTTGATGAGTGGAATCTGAATGAACCTCGATCAGTTATAGATTACATGATCTGTCAACAAATGCTGCTTGTTGGGTCATTTTCGCTCGATGGAAACTGCGAGCACGAGTTTATCATGTATATCATTGACTTTATAGCCACTTCCTGCTACCATCATAAATGACCCTTTCGTCGTCATAGTACTCACATACGCACCCATGGTGTATGGCTAGCTTAGAGAACCAATTAGTATTGCTCGGTTTCAACTCAAAGGAAGCACGTGCGTACCTCGCCCTACTCGAGCTTGGTGACGCTACGCTTGCGGATCTTGCTCGTAAGTCGCGACTGAAGCGTACAACACTCTATGATGTCGTCCGTTCGCTTAAGGAGAGAGGTCTCATAGCCGTGGTACGAAGTGGCGGGCGTTTTATCTACAGTGCCGAAGATCCGCGGACGTTGGGTGAACGGTTGCGTGAGCAGCAGTCCCTACTCGAGCGAGTGCTTCCGGAAATACTCTCGATCACCAACCTGCTGCCCGGTAAACCAAAAATCCGGTACTACGAAGGTGGTGAGGGTATCAAAGAAGTCTACCGCGACACCCTAGACTACCCAAACCAGGAGCTACTTGCGTGGGTGTCCCCCGAGGCAACCGTGGCGTTCGATACCGATTTTCTCAACAACACCTACCTTCCTTTGCGTATCAAGCGCAAAATATGGGTACGGGCGATACTGCCTGACGTACCGGAATTACGGAGGTACCGTGGAATTGACGTCTCGTCACTCCGCACGACACGTGTCATGGATCCGGTGCGCTTTCCACTGAATGTTGAGGTAAACCTCTATGGTGGCGGCAGGGTCGCCTTCATGTCTTTTCGTGAGCAGATTGGCTTCGTGGTAGAGAGCAAGAGCATTTACACCACGCTCAAGAGTGTTTTCGAACAGCAGTGGGAGAGTCTGCAGTAGCGGTTATTCCCGCACGTACCTCCTCCCCGCAAGCTTCTCCGGCAGGTAGCTCTCCGTGTCGTACAGCTCATACCCCTTTCCGTATCCCTCCTGCCTCATGAGCTTGGTGGGGGCGTTGCGGATCTTGAGGGGGGTGGGGAGGTTGCCAAAGTGCTCAACATCCTCCATAGCCGCGCCAAGCGCATCGTACGCGCGGCGGTCCTTCTTGCACTGCGCGAGGTACACCGCCCCGTGTGCAAGGTTGATGCGGCACTCGGGTAGGCCAATGGTTTCGCACGCGCGGAAGACGGCGTTTGCGACCACGAGTGCGGTCGGCTGCGCGAGGCCGACATCCTCGCTTGCAAACACCACCATCCTCCGTGCAATGAAGAGCGGGTCCTCACCGGCAGCCACCATACGGGCGAGGTAGTAGAGCGCCGCATCCGGCTGCGAGGCGCGCATGCTCTTAATAAAGGCGCTCACCGTGTTGTGGTGCTCTTCGCTGTGCTTGTCGTACCGCAAGCGCTTGTCTTGGAGCGACTTCTCGAGTGTTTCCGGTGTGACCGACCCATAGAGCGAGTGTGCATTCTCAACAAAGGTAAGCGCCTGACGCGCGTCCCCGTTTGCCCGCTCGGCGACCCATGCGCATGTTTCCTCCGTGAGGTCGAGGCCTGTCTGTGTGAGGATGGTAGAGAGCTCCACCTCCGAAAGCTCTTTGAGGGTGAAGACGCGGCAGCGTGAGAGGAGGGCAGGGATCACCTCAAACGACGGATTCTCGGTCGTGGCGCCGATAAGCGTGAGTGCACCGGACTCCACAAACGGCAGGAGAAAGTCCTGCTGCGCTTTATTGAAACGATGGATTTCGTCGAGGAAGAGGACCTTGGCATGGTCGCCGCTATCTGTGTCCACGATCTTCTTGATGTCCGCTTTCCCCGCGGAGACCGCCGAGAGCTCGAAGAGCGTCGCGTCAAGCGCGGCAGCGTAGATGCGGGCGAGTGTCGTCTTGCCGACGCCCGGCGGCCCCCAGAGGAGGAAGGAGAACCGGTGCTTTCGCTCGATCGCTTCGCGGAGCGGGCCACCTGGCCCGACGAGGTGCGCCTGGCCGACAAAGTCGGCAAGCGTTGTGGGGCGGATGTCATGCGCGAGGGGCATAGAGCTACTATACGCCGCAGCCTTGCCAGAGGCGAGCCGTAGCGTCACGCACAACCCTTGACAGGCGATCGAGTTTGTGTATACTCTACACCAGTTCTCTCGTCACACCCCGTCGCCCCGGTGCGACGCACGCCAGGCCGATAGGGTGGGACTTTAGGGGCCGTACGCGAGTGCGCCCAACCTGCCCGTAATTTTCATACGCGTATGAGAATTAATCGTGCGGTGGGGCTTGGGGTTGCGCTCCTCGTCCTCCAGTTTCTCGCGACCGGTATCTGGACGGCGCTCGAGGGTACCATCATTACGACGCTCCGTGTCACGGAAACCGCGCTCGGCACTGCAGAGCGCGGTTTTACGAAAACGCCAGCGTTCATGGTGCCGACTATTCCACACGCGCCGTAGCGCGCCATCTCTTTGAGAGTCTCAGCGCTCGCTGCGCTCCTCAAAAGATGGCGGGAACATGTTCCCGCGTAGCGCCCTTCGCCGTATGGGCGAAGGGCAGGGAGGATCACTCGGCGTCCTCCCATCGCCGCGGGTGCTTGCCCTTCCGGCGGTAGTCGCTCCGCCGGTCCTTGTGTGCCTCGCCTTGTCGCAGGCGAGTGCGCGCCTCCTCGGGGAGACGGGGTTTGAAGAGTTGTTTCATTTCGTTTCTCCTCGTTTTTTAGGGTGTCTTATTGAACATGGTCCGATAGATTTCGGTGCCGCCCTGCGGCAGTGACCTCCCTACCGACTGCGGTTCGCGGCTCTCAGGGAGGCCAAGCATGTGCTCCGCCTTATGGACGGTGTTCCACGCTTCGGCACTTTGCCTGTTGCGGGCCGCACGGATCTCACCTCGAAGCTCGGTGAGGCGGTTTTGAGCCCGTTCCAGGCAACTCAGGTCCGATCCGCACTCGCGCGCGGTGTGGACTCTCTCCTGCGCGAATGCGCAGGATGCAAAAAGCACAAAAACCACCGTATATTTTCTCATAAAGTCACTCCTAACAAAACAAAAGAACCATCTCTTTGAACACACCACCTTGCGTGATGGGCTCAAAAGATGGCCCTCCTGAGCCATCTCAGGAGAGCCACGACTCCACTTTACGCGGCATCTGCACAAGGTAGAGCTCGGTGAGCTCCGCCCTTGCCTCGAGGCTCCCGCGGCTCGCCTCGCGCTCAAGGCCCGCGGTATACTCGTCGCAGGCCTCCGCCTCCTCGCCCCACTCCCCGCTCTGGAGGGAGTCTACGGCGCTCTGGAGCTTCCTCGAGGCGAGGTCGAGCGCGTCAAGCTCGTCCTCGGAGAGCGAGAAGAGGCTCGCACCTTTCTCGAGTACCGAATAACTCCCCATGAGGAGGAAGTCATCGGCTACTTCGCGGAAGGCCTCGTCCGCAAGGCGTGCGGGGAGGTTGCGTCTGGCGGGCGTGCCCCGTGCGGACCGCTCCTTCGCGATTGCGCTCTGGAGCGCGCGGGCCGCGTCGATCTCCTCCACCGCTGCGTCCATGGACGCAGCGGTGTACCCCTCGTAGTGCATGCACTTCGAGAACCAGCGGAATTTTGCGTAAAACATGGGGGCCCTCCCTTGGGCTGTGGTTGATGAACCGTTCGGCACGACATGCAGAATGGTTCATCAACCACACAAACAGTCAAAGAACAACGAAGCTCCACAGAAGCGCACGACATGCGTCACGGGCTTCTTGAGAAAGGGGAGTATACACGAATCATTTATTTTGTCAAGCATTTTTAGCACTCGATACGCAATGTACGAAAAAACACTCACAAATACTGTGTTTTCCAACAATAATCACCCGCTGTCTTAAGCAGACAAGATAGTGTATCTCGGTAGCGAGCACGACCAAACCTCACTCGATGCTATGCGTTTGCCGCGGGTGTCGCGGGAGTTGCAGGTTCTATGCGCTTGTCTCGTATCGTCATGAGCCGCACCTCCACCCGGTCGCCTCGGAGTTCCGCATCGCGCACTTCCTGTGCCGCTTTCGGATCGAGCGAGGAGCGTGCGTATGCCTCGAGTCCCGACAGTTTTTCCCAGTGGGTTCGGAGGTCGCCAACGTTTTTCGCATCGCGTGCTGCGCGGATGAGCATGCGCACCTCCGCGTCATCTGTTGGGCACAGGATAACCGGCCGCTTCCGTGGCGGGAGCGTGGTCGGGTCGTCTATCACCATAGCCGGGCCAAGACGCCATCCGAAGCGGATAGCCTCGAGGATTTTCTCCTCACTCGGTGCGTACCCCCTCGGTAGGATGACGTAACTGCCGGGGTTAGCGGTGAGGAGCTCAGACGTGGTTGCCGCTCCCGTTGCGGGCTCATATGGTGATTGTGTGCGTGTGCCGAGGTCTACATCCATGACCGAGCGGGGATTGTCGTAGAGGGCGGCGATGAGGCGCGCTTCCTCGAGTTCGCGCTCATGTTCCGACATTTGCGTGTGCTCAACTTTCGGCACGTGAAATCCGTTCATCATGTCGGTGCAGCACTGGAGGTAGGGTGCATCGACCTCATCAGGAACGTGCTTGTTGAGGAACGCTGCACAACGCTCTGCAGCATCAACGATACCCAATATACCGTCGTCCGAGCCCCCCCCTTCCGCGAGTGCTGCATCGAGGTAGTGCATGAGGATGCCGGTTAGGTATGCGCGCTTTGCGGGTATGCCGGTTTCGGTGAGCTGGAAGACGATCTCCTGGGTGAGGGCGTCGTACGACGCTGTATCCGCCGGGTCGAGCGTATTGAGTGAGCGGACGAGTGTGTCAAACGCAAGTATCTGGAGGCGTCGCGAATGCTGCGCCACGGCCTCAGAGATACCGAACATTCGGAGCGTCTCTTCGGATGGTGCATCGGATACGAGGTCGCCAAGGGTCGCAGCGAGTTCGCGCGTGTCTATGCTCCCCTCAACCCGCTTGTGCAGTAGCGATTCCACGTTTGCATACACCGTTTCGAGCTCTTGGCGCACAGGCAGGTACTCCTCGTCGTGGAACATGCGCACATCGCTTGGTTGAGGAGTGTTGATCTGCACTTCCGGTGCCCGTGGTTGTGGGGTTGAGGGGGTCTCGACTACGGGAGCGGGGGTTTCGTGCCGTTCCTCAAGATCCTGTGAGGTATCCTGCTGTCCGTGTTGTATGCGGCGGAGACTCGATACCATACGGGAGTGTCGCTTGTTATAGACTCTCTCCTGCTTTTTGCTTGGAAACTTGTCGTGGCTTTTGTGCACGGTTCTGAAGGCTGCGACGAGCTCCGTAGCGTTATACTCCACAATCCCCGTATCTTGGTTGGTGCGTTGGATACCCGGCAGGTCGGATGATGTACCGCGGAGCGCTGCCTCGATTTTAGCCGCAACCGTGCGTTCGTGGAGCCCACAGAGGCGTGCAAGGTCTGCACTTGATACGTACGCAGTAGGCACACCCTCACCTCGAATTGAAGACAGTGATCCTTCCGGATTCATACATCATGTGATTACGAATAAACACCACAGCAAAACTATCGTGGTGTTGTCAGTATAGCACCATGTGTTTTTGGGCGGTACGTGGGGATTGGTAACCATTCACCTTTTCCCAGCGCGCCATTTCGAATAACCGTTTCGCGTTGTCATCGCGAGCGTACGCGAAGCGATCCAAATCTGGTTTGCTTCTCCTGCGGGCTCGCAAAGACAAAAAACCGCCGACATATTCACCCTCACAGGGAGAAGGTGAATAGATACGGGGATTGTGTAGAAAAAACGGCACGCGTGATGCGTGCCGTTTCGATTAAGGCAGCGGTGCGGCCACCGCGCCTACCTGTTCTTGTTCCGCGCCGCAGCGAACCGCTCGCTCCAGTACGAGGGGTCCGACAGGTACTGCTCCGTGTATGCGCGCATGGTGAAGGAATCAACCATGTCCACGATACCCGGATACGTCTGCGGGAGGTTTTTCCGCATGTCCGGCTCCTCCAGGAGGAGCTCCGGGTTCCTCTTATACGAGGAAGTCTGAAGGTGGTACGGCTGTATGCCGACCGAGGTGCAGTACCGCTCCAGCATCTCGAGGAGATCGGAGATATCCGTACCCACTCGATCGTTGCAGACGTGAAGGGGGACAGGGGTCACCTGCACCTCAGTCCGTACGACCAAATTATCACGGACCTTCTCGACGATACAGCGCACCTCCCCGGTCGTCCGCACGACGTGGTAGGTTCTGTCGGGTTTCGGCTTTACGAGTCTCCAGTCGTTGGAGGTACACCCTCCAAACAACCGGTCATAGTAGTAGGTTGCGGTAAGCCGACACCTATCCTGCTCCAGCTCCTCCGCGAGCTGCTCAAAGGCGCCCTCACCCCACGAATCTACGGGCACACTCGTGGCAGTGAGGAATTTGCGCAGCTTGGCACGGTCGACCGTTTTGACCGTACTCTGGCGTGTTGCGCGTCCCGCGGCAATCCTCTCCAGCAGGTGTCTACTGGCGTCAGGGTTAACCCCCCACACCCCATCTTCACTGCTCAACTGCACCCCCAGGATCTGCCCATTTTCTGCATACTTCACCAGTGGTGGATTCACAAACCCAAACATACCACTGAACACGAATTCACCACCCTTCAGCAGGTATCGCGAGTAGAAGTTCGCGAGTAGATAAGTAAATGTTATCTCGTGGAGCATGTGGTGCCCCTTGTAGCCACTGCATGCAGGGCACAGTGACAATTCATTCCCGTGTTCCCCGAGGAATGCAAGGAGCCGTTGTCCGTACGCCACAGGGTCCGACTTCTCCGGGATCCTGTATTTCGGACATAAGGCGAAGCGCCTCGATACACCATCACTGTCCTGCTTCGAGTCGACCACGATATTTGTGGTGCCACGCAGGGCGAAGTCGGTGAAGAATTGGCAATCCTCCCGCAGGGCCACCTGCATCTGGTAGTGTAGTCTCGTGTTTCCACCGCCACATTCGACACTCGGGGCCTGCCACTCGGTAGCGGCGATATGGTCCTTCGTGAACCCCGTCTTCTCCTCGAGGAGCTTCATCGCATCCTCGTCCGTTGGGATTGTACCCAACTCGATTTCGCTCCAGACGAGCCTGGGATCTTCATCCCGATAGACTCGAAACATTCCCCACCACACATCCACCACGAGGACGTTTCTAATGGTATCATCGGCCATATTTCCTCCTTGCACGAATGCTTGTTCAGCACCTGTGCGGTTTGTCAAAGAACCTTTTCCTCTTTGAGTGCGCCACCAAGGTGACGCGCTCAAAAGGAGGCAGGATCCCCTGATCCTGCTCTACCCCTAGCTTTCCTGCGGGCGCCAGTCGGGGGTTATGTCAATCACCCACTCGTGGCGCGAGCTGCTGTAGCGGGCCTTGCCGCTCCCCAGCAGCTCCTCTCCCCTTGCCCACTCCCGTGTCCCTACCGGAGCACCGATGTCCTTGGGTACCTGTGGGGACAAATGTTCGTGCGGTTGATGCGGCATGTTATCACCTATGTTGTTTGTCAAGTTTCCGTGGCGTATCCCACTACTGTCCAACAAAACTATCTAGAAAATAGGAAAAGACCCTGTAGGTAGG
>CAZMPG010000041.1:0-9129 GCA_964568345.1 uncultured Candidatus Saccharibacteria bacterium
TATCCTCATGCTCCTTGGTCATCAAGGAGTGCAATATGTATCTGAGGTTATGCAGCAATGGTGGTGTGTCATACACCCATTTCCAGCGCCACCATTCTCAAAGCATCGTCTGATATGCTGTATACTATGACACTACGTGGCATGAAGCATTCACCTGAACGAACAGTCCGACCAGACAAAAATGAGTGGTGTCCGGGAGCATCACTTACCGCAAACCTGAACCGTATCTACGAAGAACTGATTCCCCCGGCTCCCGACGCGCAAGAACTGCTCGCCCACTTCTTTGCCGCCCCAGACGTTGGTGACAGCGAAGTACGTGAGGTTGATGCGATACTCGAGAACCTTGTTGCAGAACATGCGTGGCTCACCATACTGGCGCTGGGCAGAGATGCACTACAGCAACATGGAATCATCGATGCGTACAGGGTACCCATCCACATACCGGCCGGTGCAATAGCAATCGCAGAAGCGACCAACCTTGGCGCAAAGACAGAATCAGTCCGCCTCTATGTCTTGAAACCAGCTCTCATCATTGCCGCGTGGAAGCTCGGTGCATCGTTTGGTTACGGAGAGGACAACGCGTGCTATCTCTTTGATCCGTATATCGGCACCGCATCATTTCACAATCCCGGCGGTGAGATTGACCACTACGTGCAGAGTGTGCTGGGGGAGGAGGTTCCGATATGGAACTACGCATGGTCCGGGGTGATACGCCAGGACATTGCGTTCGATGTGCTGACTGACTTTGAGAGTGGTGAGGGGGTTATTCCGGACCTCCGAGCCACCACAACCCCAGACTACATGAGTCGTCCAGTCCCAGAAAATGAAATTGTGGCGAAGCTCGAAGCAGAAGCAAACTACGTCATGTATAGTGCGTGTTTTGTGGATGATCCAGGTGCCCTGAAAGCTCAATTTCCACCGGTCCATGAAAACGAGTACTATGATCACTCGACTATCGAATTCCAGCCTGATCGTGGCCGAACGGGAGTGTGTGTGGGGGACAAGGCAACCCTCGAGATATACGGTCGCGTAACTACTGACACTGTTGACGCCCTCCTCGTGCGCAGTCCGAAATCCAAGGACCGCGACCCGCACATCACGCTTTCAACCGCCCCTGGAACACATCCGTCTCAGAGTGTACGCGCTATCGAAGAAGCGATGCTCGATGGCCGCGTGGTCTCGGTTGCTGGCACGGTTGCGGTAACCGAAGGGTACCACGATGGGCACAGTGTGGTGCTCAAGCCCGAGTACCTGCAGCATGAAGCTGGGCACCCCGACGCGTGATGCCAGGTACCTGTATGCACCCCCTCCCATCAGACCATGTGAGGTGGTCACCCTTGCAACATGTAGCTACCGTGTATCCCTGAGCCTGTTTGCGGAGAGTATGCCCATGAGCATTGTGGCGCCGAGGACGCTCCAGAGGAGGGAGAGGTCGAGGTAGATGAGGAGTATCGTTGCCACGAGCGGTCCCAGGGCGTAGGCGAGCGGGCGGAGCATGCGGAAGAAGCCGATGATGTCGGCGTCTCGCGCGTGGACGTGCTTGAAGAAGTACGTCTCGGTCATGCTGTCTATAAGTGCGGTGCCGATGCGGGTGGCAAAGAGTGCAGCTCCCCACACGAGGAGGGGCGCAGTGCCGAGGAAGGGAAGGACGAGCGTGGTGAGCCCCGTGAGGAGGAAGCCGCCCGCGAGGAGCTCCTGCTCACCGAGCCAGCCGTCTGCAATGAGACCCGCAGGCCACTCCGCGAGTACGTACGGGATGAGCATGATGAAGAGGATGACCCCGATGTTTGGCCACGAGAAGCCGATGACGCCGTGAAGGTAGAGGGGAAGGTACACAGTCATCCACGCGAAGTAGAAGCGGAGGAGGAACTGCGCGACCGCGATGTGGCGAAGGTCGGGTGCGGCGCGGATGAGGGAGAGGGTGCGGGTGAACGAGAAGGGGCGGTACACCGGATCGGTGAAAGACCGGAAGTGACGCGCGGCGATGGCGAGGAAGGGAATGAGGAAGAGGCCGCTCATGAGGAAGACCGACTCGTACGCGGCACGCTCCCCCGCCACGAGGCTTGCGATGGTCGGCGCGAGGAGCGCTGCTACCATGGCGACTGAGAGGTACATGCCGCGGACATTGCCCGTCGTGTCGTCGGAGGGCGCGGTACCTTCAAGGAGCACGTCGAGGCAGAACGAGATGATGGGGGTGAGCGTCGTGAGGAGGGTGAAGGCGACCACAATGAGCGGTACGCTCCCTTGGTGGAAGGCGAGCGTGAGGCATGCGGCAATGGTGAGGAGGGTAGCAGCGAGCACGGTGCGGTACGCCCCGATGCGGGCGAGCACGTGCGTGGCGCCCGAGAGTGCCAGGAGACCGACGAGCGCCGCGGCGGTGTAGAGGAGGCCAACCCGCTCGGTGAAGAAAATCGTGAGGAAGCTCGAGGTGATGAAGAGTACCGATGAGTGGTGAAACTCCACGAGGAGGTTGCCGAGGAAGAGCCACCCGCACGCGCGTACTTGCCGCACCTTCCGGAGGAAGAATTCCATGAGGATAGTATAGCGGGGCGAGAGGAAAGGGAAAAGAGGAAAAAAAGAGAGAAAAGTAAAAAGAGAAAAGTGACACGTGTGCCGCGTCACTCTTTCCTCTTTTTACTTTTCTCTTTTCTCTTTTCTCCCTACAACCCCAACACCACCGGTATCACGATCGGGCGCTTATTCGTGCGCTGGAGGAGGAAGCGGCCCACCGACTCGGTGATATTTTGGCGCACAAACTCGAAGTTTATCGGGTTCATGCCCTTCGTCGCATCGCTGATTGCCTTCTTTGCTATGACCCGCGCTTCGCCGAGGAGGTCCTGGCTCTCGCGGAGGTACACAAAACCGCGGGAGATGATGTCGGGGCTCTTCCGGAGCTCCCCCGTCCGTGCGTTTACCGTCGCGATGATGACGAACATACCGTCCTGCGCGAGCGTCTTGCGGTCGCGGATGACGACCTCCTGGACGTCGCCTATCGTGAGGCCGTCTACCATCATGAGCGAGTTCGGTGCCTTCACATCGAGGACGCGCATGTCTTTACCCTCGGTGATGTCAATGATGGTGCCGTTGTCGGGGATAACGATGTGCTCCTTCGGGAACCCGGCGTCAATGTTGGCCTGTGCGTGGCAGCGGAGCATCGAGTGGTAGCCGTACCCGGGCATAAAGAAGCGGGGATTCACACGTTCGCGGATCCACACGAGCTCGCCGGTGTTGCCGTGACCGGTCGAGTGCACGTCGCTCGCGCGGTAGTGGATGATGCGCACGCCGTGGCGGTAGAGGTTGTCTTTAAGCTTCTGGACCGAGAGTTCGTTGCCGGGGATGACTGACGACGAGAGGATGATCGTGTCGCGCTCGTTGAGGGTTATCGAGCGGTGCTTCTTCGTGGCGATACGCATGAGCGCGGCGAACTCTTCACCCTGCGCGCCGGTGGCGAGGATGACGATGCGGTCCGCCGGATACTCGCCTATTTCATCTGCAGAAATGATCGTGTCGGGGCGGACGGTGAGGCGGTTTGCGAGTTTTGCGATCTCGATGTTTGTCTTTATCGAGCGGCCCTCGGTGACGATCTTTTTGTTGAGCCGTTCGCAGACGTTGATGATGTGGATCATGCGTTCGAACTGGCTCGCGAAGGTGCCGATGATGACGCGGCCCTTTACGTCGGTGATGATTTCCTCGAGCGTGCGATGGACGACCGACTCGGGTATCGAAAAGCCACCCTTCTCCGCGTTCGTGCTGTCGCCGATGAAGAGGATGTTGCGCCCGGTGCCGACTGCGCTCCACACCTTCTCCTCGCGTGCGGTGGGGACGCCGTTCTCGTGCTCGAGCTTGAGGTCGCCCGAAATGACGATGTTGCCGTGCGCGGTCTCGACGATGACGCCGCACGAATCGGAGATCGAGTGGGTCACCGGGAAGAAGCGCACGACGGTTGAGCCGAGCGTCACCTTGTCGGTGCGGTCCACGACGCGGACGTCGAGCGGCGGGAGCGTCGGGAACTCTTCGTGACGCTTCTTTATGAGGAGCGAGGTCACCTCGGTGCAGTACACCGGCGGGTTGCCGATGCGGTCGAGGATGTAGGGGAGGCCGCCGATGTGGTCGAGGTGGCCGTGGGTGATGACTATAGCGCGTATCTTATCTTTCCGATCCTCGAGGTAGCGCGTGTTGGGGAGTGCGTAGTCTACCCCCGGCGACTCTTCGTCGGTGAGGAACTGGAAGCCGGCATCAGAGATGATGATGTCGTCAGGGGTCTCCACGACGATCATATTCTTTCCCACCTCCTCGACACCGCCGAGCGGGATGATACGTACGCCGTCTTGGGGAACAGGAGGTATCACCGCCTCGGGCAGCGCTGCGGGCACACGGCTCGTGCGCTTCACGGGGAGGCGGCTCTGGCTGCGGGCGAGCGTCGTCGTGCGTGGCTTGCCGACCGACCGCGTGCTGGTGCGGCGCGTGCCCGTGCCAGGGCTTGTGTATACGCTGCGGCGTTCGCGGGGCGTTCGCGGGGCGCTTGGGGCTGGTGCCCCCTCACCGGGCTGGGCGGCTGGTGCGCGGCTGCCGCGGGGCATACGGCCTACAGCAGCTGGCGAAGCTTGTGCGTGGAGCGTGCGGATAGTAGGGCGTCGGTGGAACGCCCGCGGAGCGCGTGGTCGCGCTTGATCTCGTGACATACCTTCGTACTGATTCTTACCCTAGTGGCTACGCGAAGCTACGCCAGACAAAAGCGATGCGCTTGACGCCCTAGGTGTGGTTACTAATGTAATAGTACTACTTTCGCGGGCCTAGCGGCCGTGCGTTTCAGCTGCTTCCGGTTAGGTGCACCACCACTCAAACGATAACGATATGGCGCAATGGCACACCGTAGAGGAGCTCGAATGAGGGCACTATACCAGAGTGTACGCACGATGCAAGGGTGTGTGGTGGTGACCTGTGTATAGCGCCCGTAGGGTTTGTGCATCGGTTTGGTATACTGTGTAGCGTAGCGGTGCGTGTACATCGTACCACTCGAGCTAGCAGCATATGGTACGAGTCGCCATCAATGGGTTCGGACGTATTGGGCGGGCATTCGTGCGTCTCGCTGCACTGCGGCACGACCTCGAGGTCGTCGCTATAAACGACCTCGGCGAGATTGAGAACCTTGCCTACCTCCTCAAGTACGACTCCGCATACGGCAGGGCTCCGGTCGAGGTTTCGACGCACCGCGTCGACTGGCGCACGCTCCTTGTTGTCGGGGGGAAGGAGGTGCCGGTGTACAAGGAGAAAGACCCCGCCACCTTGCCGTGGAAAGACCTCGGCGTTGATGTGGTGGTCGAATGTACCGGGGTGTTTACCGACTTCGCGAAGGCAAAAGCGCACCTCGCTGCTGGTGCGAAGCGCGTCGTCATCAGCGCTCCCGCGAAGGGCGACGCTGCGGCGGCGGGAGTCAAAGGCGGTACGGTGCTCCTCGGCATCAACGAGGATACCCTCGCGGGTATCGAGGTAAGCAGCAATGGCTCGTGCACGACGAATGCCGCAGCGCCGGTCATCGAGATACTCCACGAAACCATCGGCATCGAGAAAGCAATGCTCAACACCATCCACGCGTACACCGCCTCGCAGGCGATCGTGGATGTGCCCGACGGCAAAGAGTGGCGGCGCGGGCGTGCGGGGGCGCACAACATCATCCCGAGCTCGACCGGTGCGGCAACCGCTGTCACCGAGGTGGTGACCGACCTCAAGGGCAAGTTCGACGGGGTGGCGATGCGGGTGCCCGTCATCACCGGGTCGGTCGCGGATGTCACCTTCATCGCGAAGCGCCCAACTTCGGTCGAGGAGGTAAACGGCATCCTCCGCCTCGCTGCCGACAATCCGCGCTGGCAGCGTACATTCGCGGTGTCGAGTGAGGAACTGGTGTCGAGCGACATTGTGGGGAGTACCACCGCATCCATAGCCGACCTCACCATGACGCGGGTCGTTGACGGTACGCTCGTCAAGGTGTGCGCATGGTACGATAACGAGATGGGATACACCGGTTCGCTCATCGAGCATGTCGTGGCGCTCGGAAAAACGGTATGCGGGTAGTTGTTGCGTCCGATCATGCCGGTTTTGCACTCAAGGCAGCGCTCGCGCCGTTTGTGGCAGGGCTCGGGTACGAGGTCGGCGACCTCGGGCCGGAGGTGTACGATGGGTCGGACGACTACCCACTCCTCGTCGGAAAGGCAGCTGAAGCGGTGTCGGCCGACCCCGACACCACCCGTGCTATCGTTATCGGTGGGTCGGGGCAGGGCGAGGCCATTGTGGCAAACCGCTTCCCCCGCGTGCGCGCCGCAGTGTACTACGGTGCTCCGCTTGGTTCGCTCCATGCCGACCTCGACCCCGTCATCCTCTCGCGCCAGCACAACGACGCGAACGTGCTCGCGCTCGGCGCCCGCTTCCTCACTACCGAGGAAGCACAGCGCGCGGTCGAGCGGTGGCTCGCGACACCCTTTTCCGGCGAGGAGCGGCATGTGCGGCGGATTGGGGAGATAGAGCAAGTGAGAGAAAAGTAAAAAGAGAAAAGAACGTAACGTCGTCTCTTTTTACTCAATTTCTTTCCTCTTTTTACTTTCCTCTTTTTTCGCATGTACACCCAGCACATCATCCCCGCGATCATTCCCGACTCTTTCGATAGCCTCGAGCGGCGGCTTCGCGATCTGCGGGGGGTGTCACACCGTATCCAGGTGGACGTGCTCGACGGTACGTATGCGCCGCCGGTGTCGTGGCCGTATGCTGGCGCTGGGCGGGGCGACTTCGAAGCCGCATCCCGCACGGACGCGGGGCTCCCCTACTGGCAGGACTTCAGTTTCGAGGTGGACCTGATGGTGGCGTGCCCGGAGGAGAAGGTCGGCTCATGGCTCCTTTCGGGGGTGGCGTGCGTCATCATCCACGTCGAGAGCACCACCGATATCTCTCGCACTATTTCCGTGTGCCGTGAGCGGCGCATCGAGGTGGCGCTCGCGCTCAAGCCCGGCACCGCGATTGAGCAGCTCGCGCCCTACGTAGGCGACGTGTCGTTTGTCCAGTGCATGGGGAGCCGGCGCATCGGGTACCACGGCGTTGAGCTCGAAGCGGAGGCGGTCGAGCTCGTGCGGGCAGTTCATGCGCGCTGGCCCGAGCTCGTGGTCGGCGTGGATATCGGTGTACGGGACACGACGCTTGAGCGCCTTGCTGCTGCCGGTGCGCGGCGTTTTGCCGTGGGGTCTGCCCTATTCAGCACCCCCGATCCTGCCGGTGCGTTTCGTGCGCTTGAGGAGAGAGCGACAATACTTGTAGGTAATGGATGAGATACGGGACTGTAGACAATGGAGGCGAGCGGGACAAAAGACTATGGGCAATATGGGACTATAGATTATGGACAAAAGACGATAGACAATAGAAACGACAGGCGCGTATCGTAGTCTCTATTGTCCATAGTCCATTGTCCTGTTACTCCACCATCTTTTGTCTCGTTGTTCCATCGTCTTGTTCCACCTACTATGACCGAATCCGATCTTGCCAGCCTTGAGCTCTTTGCGCGGCGTATCCGCGTGCTCGTACTCGACATGCTTGCGCGGGCGGGGAGCGGGCACCTGGCCGGCTCGCTCGGCGAAGCGGACATCATGGCAGCGCTCTACGGCGCAGCGCTCACCCACCGTCCGCAGGACCCGCTCTGGGAGGGCCGCGACCGGCTCATCCTCTCGAATGGCCACACGGCACCAGTGCGTTATGCGGCTATGGCACTTACAGGGTACCTCCCCGTCGAGGAGCTCGCGACGCTCCGGAGCTTTGGTTCGCGGCTCCAGGGCCACCCGGAGCGCACACGCTTCCCCGCGATCGAGACGACGAGCGGCCCCCTCGGCGAAGGCCTCGGTCAGGCTATTGGTATAGCTCTTGCTGCGCGGATGGACCATGCGCAGGTTCGTACGTACTGCATCCTCTCCGACGGTGAGCAGCAGTGCGGCGGCACCTGGGAAGCGGCGCTCTACGCTGGTGCACACCAGCTCAGCAACCTCACCGCCATCATTGACCGCAACCGCATCCAGATAGGTGGCTCGACCGAGGAGGTGCTCCCCCTCGAACCTCTCCGCGAGAAGTATGAAGCGTTCGGGTGGCGCGTTATCGAGGTAGATGGGCATGCGATCGAAATGTTCCTCGATGCGGTCGCTGCTGCTCGGCAGGAAAGCAAGCCAACAGCCATCATTGCGCACACCGTGCCGGGCAGGGGGGTACCCGAGATCGAGGGGGATTACACCTGGCACGGCAAAGCGCCAACGCGTGCACAGGCGGATGCGTGGATCGCTGCACTTGAGGCCGAGGCTCCGCACCCCACAGCCGTATGATACACCCTGATGCACACCTCCACCCGGGCCTCCCCGACCTCGCGTCGCTCCCGCAGCGTGCGGTGCGCGATGGGTTTGGCGATGGTATCGTCGAGGCAGCGGCACGTGACGAGCGTATCGTGGTCCTGTGTGCCGACGTCACCGAGTCGGTGCGCCTCACCGCGTTCCGTGAGCGTTTCCCCGAGCGCTACCTCGAGGTAGGGGTTGCCGAGCAGAACATGGCGCTCATCGCCGCAGGCCTTGCGGCGAGCGGCAAGATACCCTTTATCGTCGCGTACGCGGTCTTCAATGCGGGGCGAAACTGGGAGCAGCTCCGCACCGCGGTGGCGCTCGCTGGTCTTCCCGTCAAGGTGGTTGGGATGCATACGGGCGTGTCGGTGGGGCAAGACGGTGCGACGCACCAGGCGCTCGAGGACATCACCCTCATGCGGGTGCTCCCGAACATGCGGGTCATCGTACCGTGCGACGCCGAGGAGATGCGCAAGGCGGTGCTTGCCGCTGCGTGGAATGGGGCGCCGACCTACCTCCGCGCGGCGCGGACCGAGACGCCGGTGTGTACCACCTCCGATTCTCCCTTTGCCGAGGGTAGGGCAGGGTACTTCTTTCGGAGCGAGCTCCCGCGTGTTGCCTTCCTAGGGGCGGGGCCTATCCTCACCGAAGCGCTCGCCGTCGCCCACACACTTGCCGGTGAGGGTATCGGCTCGAGCGTCGTGAACCTCCATTCGGTGAAGCCGATGGACATCGGGCGCGTAAAGGAGGCGGCGCGAGACGCAGGGGCGGT
>CAZMPG010000042.1:0-7950 GCA_964568345.1 uncultured Candidatus Saccharibacteria bacterium
ATCTCGCCTCACTTCAGGATACCTCATGGTGTGGGTAGTTCCTTTATAAGACAGTACGCGGAGGGTGTGAGTAGTTACGTAGCGTAGCAGTGGCACGGTGCGGGTAAGCCGTGCTATAGTGCTAGCGGACTTGGGCCTGTAGCTCACCTGGTAGAGCGCTGCATTCGCATTGCAGAGGTAAGGGGTTCGACTCCCCTCAGGTCCACAGACCTGGCCGCAGCCAGGTGTGGGCCTGAAGCGATGTGCCTGCGCACATCGCGTGGGGAGTCGAAAGGCGGAGGCATGTCCTGGAGCGAAGCGAAAGGACAGCCGAGCCGGGGTCGCGAGCCGAAGCGAAGCGAGGACTCGTGACCGACTCCCCTCAGGTCCACACACCTGGCCGCAGCCAGGTGTGGGCCTGAAGCGATGTGCCTGCGCACATCGCGTGGGGAGTCGAAAGGCGGAGGCATGTCCTGGAGCGAAGCGAAAGGACAGCCGAGTCTGAATCGGGTGTCGTTAGCTTTGCTCTGTCGAGGTGTAGTACAGTGGTAGTATGCACGCATGGGGGCAGAAGGTGCTGTCGGGGTGTAGTACAGTGGTAGTATGCACGCATGGGGTGCGTGTGATCCGAGTTCGATTCTCGGCACCCCGACAGCGCCGACTGCCAGATGCCGGGCATCTGAAGCTCCGCAGGGGGTGTGACCCAGGTTCGACTCTCGGCACTTCGACAATCACGAGGGCACAACGTACAGGCTGTTTTAAAATAATTTCCGGGGTATAGTACAGTGGTAGTATACGCGCTTCGGGGGTTTGAAAGGGTGTCGGGGTGTAGTACAACGGTAGTATACACGCTTCGGGTGCGTGAGATTCGAGTTCAATTCTCGGCACCCCGACACCCTTGAAAACGGGAGGTTCGGACGGACTTCCTTGGGTCCGAAGGACGTGAGGCTCCGGTTCGATTCCGGGTACCCCGACACTTGTGAGAACGGAGAGTCTGGGTGGATTTTCCCGGATCCAAAGGATATGAGGTCTCAGTTTTTGCTCGATCATTAATTTTTAGTAAGATATACAAAACACCTATGTCATACGAATCTTTTGCTACACAGCCAGGGACGCCTCGTGCCCTTGCGACGGAAGGGCTCGGGAGCGAGTGGGAAACTATACGTACGGAAACGAAGCACATACTCTTCAGGGAGATACGCGATGCTGGCGGGCATGCCACCTTTGACGAAGTGTCTGCACACGTGCTTGAGAAAGGTATTGCTGAGGTGATCGACGCTGCCCTCGCAAAGCACACGGATGAGGTCAATGCAGTGCTACGCAGCGCCGAGGCGAATCTTATCCAGGCACCAGTGGACGCGATCGAGGGTGCGGTGCTCACCGCAGCGAAACGTCTAGCAGACCTGGTGAAGCAGGATGTCGTGCAGCGCATAGCACAAACCCGCCACTAAGAAACCCGTACGCCCCAGAGGGACGTACGGGTGGATTGCTACTGGAGCCGTGCTGCACGGTGGTACTGCATGGCAGCGTTGAATACGCCCGAGAGCACCTCCGGGCGCACCCATGATTCAGGCGGCCTGCCCTGGTCCCTGAAGGAGCAGTTCAGGATGCACCCTTCCGCCACGAGCCTACAGCAACGGCTCGCGTCCTCTGGCGAGAGGAGCGGACTCGGCTGGAAGTCACCCTGCTCGAGCCGAGCTTGGCACACACGTACCGTGGTATCAACGAGTGCTGCCAGGTCACGTGCGCAGTACCGGAAAACGAGCGCGCTACCGAGGAGGAGTGCATACTCCTCCTCGGTAAGAGCAAGTGGGCTCGCCTGGAGCCTCATGAGAAACGAGACGATCTCCATACAGAGACCTCCAATGGTTGTTGAACCTGCACTTAAGGTACCACACTAATTGGCAGGCGGCAATATCACCATCCGTCTGCTCACACCCTCCATAAACAGCCCGGTGTCGTTGTCATTGCCCCCCGCCTACGGCGGGGGGGGGGAGCAATCCAGAATCGTTTCGCTATGGTACCGAAATGCCGCTCATATCATGGACTGCTTCCCGCCACCTCTGCTCGCGGCTGAAGGCCTGCGGGCTCGCAGGACAGCGTGCGGAGGGTGTGAGCAATTACTACAATCCAAACCGCTCGACGTGGAGCTGCTCGCGCGGCAGGCCGGCAGCGGTAAGAGAACTCGTGAGGAGGCGGAGCATTGCGGGCGGGCCACAGAGGTACACATCGCGAGAGAGGAAGTCGGGGCACGCCACACGCACCCGCTCGAGCGACACGGTGCCTACCTCATACCCATCACACATCTCTGCGGAGAGGAAACGCCTACAGCGTACACCGGTTGCCGCGACCTCCCGCTCGAAGAGGAGGTCGGTGCGGGTGCGTGCGGCGTGGAGGAGTAGCGCGTCAGCGCCCCGTACGAGCGAGCGGAGCATCGCGAGGATCGGAGTGATACCGATGCCGCCAGCGATGAAGAGGTACGAGCGTGAGCGAGCGTGAGAAAGGGTGAGTGTGCCGAGCGGCCCCTCGACCCACACGCGCGTGCCCGGAGTAAGCTCACCCGCGCGGCCCGTCCAGTCACCAAGTGCTTTTATGGAAAAGCGCACCTCCTTGCCGTCGTAGGGGGCGGAAAATGAGAACGGGTGCCCGTACCACATCGTACGCTGGAGGAAAAACACCCGCGCCCACTGCCCCGCTTCAAAGCGGAAGTCCTCCATACGCCTCCCGGTGAGGTACACCGACACGACGTCGGGGGACTCGCGTACAATGCGCGCGACGCGAAACCGATGCTTCGCGTTCAGGTAGATGGGCGCGAGGAAACGGTAGAGGAGTACCATCCCAAACACCACTATGTTGAGGGTAAGCCAATAGTATAGAGCGCCGCCATACGCAACATCACCCGAGGCGGTCTGGTGATTGAAGGCGAGCGCAACCGCGAGGTACAGAGGAAGATGAAGCACGTACCATATCTCGTACTTGAAAAGCCGTCGTATGACGGGTACCGAAAGTACACCAACAATAAGTATGAGCACGGTTGCCACTGTCGCCGCGAATACGGCGTGCCAGTCGGTGACAAAGCTCAGGAACTGCTCCCATGCGCTTCGCCCCATCTGCATGCCATACCCGAGCGAGAGGAGTGCCGGGTGCGCGAGGAGCGTACCTACGATGCCATACCCAAGCCATCGGTGGAGCATGTTCTGTCGGTCGAAGCCGTACACGCGCTCGATGGGGGGAAAGCGACTCACGAGGACAAGCTCGACGAGGATCGCGAATGCGAGGAGGAGGCCCGCGAGCCGCCCGAACGCAATGAGGACACCCGCCCCTCCCTCCCGAAGGAGGTCGGCACTCCCCACGAGCCACACGTAGCCGACCGCGTAGATGTTGGCTATCGCAACCGCATTAAAGAAGAGTTTGTGGGAGAGGAGGCGAGACATGGTGCGGAGAGAGAAAAGAGTGAAAAGAGGAAAGTGAAAAGAGGAAAGGATGTGACGTCGTTTCTTTTTACTTTTCTCTTTTCCCTTTTTACTTTTCACCCCGCAAGGTCTCCCTTGTAGAAACCCGGCAAGAGATTGAGTGTCGCTTGCTTGAGATGACCTCGTACCCCCTCAAACATGCTCGTCGCATCCTTTCCACACCCCTTCAAAATCGCATTCCCGCCCGGGTGCCTCCCGATGTACGAAGTGACGTCGTACACCTTGCCGCGGATCACCATAAAGCAGCTCTGGGCGGAGTTATGCGCTGCGACATCGGCAAGGGTGATACCAGCGGGTTTTGAGGTCGGCGTGGGAACAGGTTCGGGAGTGGAAACCGGCTTTACTGGTGGAGAACGAACTATGGTTGTTGCCCCGTCGTCGTCCTCGGCGACGTCTTCCACTTCTCCACGCTCATCGTCGGTAGCTATCGAGGCGCTCGCTCCCGCGCGCTCTGTCGAGCTACCGGCCGCTCCCTGCTCTATCGCCGATACGGTGGATGATGTCGTGCTTGTGCCTAAATCGGTGGCGACCACGGCAGCATCGCCTAGTGGCGCCGGCTCTTGCACCGTACGAAGCACCGCGTACGTAAACACGCCGCCGATACTGAGCGCGACTGCGAGCGTGCCAATGAAAAGCTGCTTGCTCATAGTGCCACGGTGCCGTGCATGCCTTAGTATACAGGATTTGATTTTTTTGAGAAATCTTCACCGCCGCTGTAGCTATGAACAAGCCCCGGGGTTTCCCTCCGGGGCTCTGATTTATAGACCCTTGACGCGATCGCTCGCGCCCACGGCATCACCCTTGAGTTTGGTGACCATTTCGGCGACGTTCGCGCTCGCTGCCGCCGAGAGGTCGTTCACGTAAGCAGTGAGCCATTCCTCCTTGGGCAAGATATCACTGTCCTTAGCTGCCTTGAGCTTGGCGATCACCGCCTGCTGGATCTTGCGCGCTCGGCCTTCGGGATAGACGCTAGGGCTCTTGGCAACGATCGCCGCACGCAGAGTCGTGGTCTCGATCTTTTTCGCCGCCCCGGCGAGACCAAAGGCCTTAGCATCGGCGATGGTGACTGTGTTAACACCAACCGATCCACCGAGCTGGTTCATATCCTGATCAACGACCCCCATGACGACCAAGTCCTCGGAATCGTTTATCATCCTGAACAGCGGATTTTTGGTGTTTGGGTACTGGACATACCACCCAACCCGTACTTGCCCCGACTTGACCGCGGTGAGCAACTCCTCACGACCTTTGTACACCCTGACATCAAGATCCTTGAGGGGCGACCCATCCACCTTCTGGAGTGCCCGAAACACGGCCGCATCGCCGGATTCCTCACCCGGAAGACCGATGGACAGGAGGAACGCGGCATCCTTCACCCCCTGCCAGTTTCTAACGGCAGCCGCAGTCTTCCGATTCATCACCGTGAACGCAGCCTCGCCAGCGACCGAGCGGACGAACTCGTACTTACCAGCCGCGTCCGGCTCTCGCAGGAGATCCTCGGCCATGCTTCCCTTGATATAGATCACGTCGTAGGACGTCGGGTCGCCCACATCCTTGCGCAGGCCATCCAGATTTGCACCAGAGCCCTTGGTCTCTGTCGCATTGCAGGGGAACAGGTTTCCCAGGTAGTCACAGGTCGAACGTGCGAACGGTAGGTACTGGCCGGTCGGCGGGCCTCCGCCAATACGCACCATATCAACGGCCATGGACGACAGGGGTGTGCCTAGCAAAACGGCTGCTAGAGCAATCCCAAACCATCGTTTTGTCTCCATCGTTTTTCCTTCTTCAGTTTTGAGTTACGACGCCCGAACCTCTCGGACGTTCCGCTGCAATTTTTAGCACATGCATACGCATAGCGTCAACATGGACTATTGTTGCAATATGTGTCAGTATTTCAACCGGTAAAAACACCGCTAGGAGGTTGCATTGAAAACATTGAGAACGTTTATGACTTCCCTCATACAGTACTGGGGAAGCGAACGCATAACATCCATCCGAACTAAGGTTCGAGAGAAGCACCGCGCCTACCTGTTCTCCACACTCGTGTGGCTCTTCCCTGCGGGGATCGTGTGGTTCTTTGCCACTAACGTGGTAGACATGCTGACATCAGTCGCCACCCCGGCACTTCGCCACATGGACGCGGCAGGGTGGAGTAGGTACGTATCGCTGCCCTTCTACTGCGCCATCGTGTACACCACCGTCGTGTTGCTTGGGGCGCTCTCAGGTATGGGTCTGAAACGCGCGATACTCTTCATTGAGCAACATGTCATTGAGCGTGTTCCTCTCATCCGCACTGTATGGAATACGTCGAGGAAGCTCGTCATATCGGTGCAAGAGTGGCTCCAGGTACAGGGTGAGCAAGGAAATGGGTTTCTCTATGCCGGCGCATTCCGTTGGGGCGACGTGATACTCGTACTCCCCATCACCGACATTGGGGAGCGCGCGTGCACGCTCTTTAACCCATCCGTACCCGCCCCTACAAACAGCGAGGTTGTGAGCCTTGAGAACAAGCGGGTCGTCATCCTTGATGGGGTAGATCCCATGCGGCTCACTACGGTGATCTGCAGTACCGGCGTTGGCCTTGCGGCACTGGTAGAGAGATTCCTCACCCTCGAAAAAGAGGGTGGGCACACGGTAGCCGACCACGTTGCGCGTGGAGACATCACCCTTCGAAAAAACCCTGCGGCGCCTGGTGCCCCAGAGGAGTAGGAGCAGCGTAAACGTAGCAAACCCGCGGAAAACCGCGGGTTTCTTTGAGCCCCTATCAACGCCCCATGCGTTCCCTACTCACACGAGCGAGTACTGCCACATCGCAGAGGAACACGACCCCGACCAAGAGCATCACGCTGTTGCAGTAGAGATTTCCATCTGGAACCCGTGCGACGACCGGAGCCATAAGATGACGTGCGTCGCTTAGGGAGAACGAAACGAACGCTGCGAAGAGAGCGTGGTACCACAGAAGACCCATCCGGAGAACACTGCGGTTCTCACCTCGCAAGCCATACACCTGTTCCCGGAATGACCACGCGGCTCCGTACCACAAGGCCACAGCAGTAGCACAGCATACTGACCAGACGACCGAGGCCCATCCGGCTGACGTGGATGCCACGAGCACGACCGCAATGCACAGCATGAGAGGAACGGTCACAAGGATCTGCGTCACAAAGCCACCGATTGTGAAAAACGACAACATCATTGCACCCTCTTGGAGAAGATGGGATTACGTACGACGTCGGATGACGTCGTTGATCTGAGGAACATAGGCCTCACATTCACGGATCCGGCTCTCCTTGTCCCCGGGCTATTCGGCGAGCCGCTCGACGTGCGGCCATGCGTGCAAAGTGCTCATCAACGAGCTCTCGAGCCTGGGCCCTCACCTTCACCCGGAGCGGCACGAGGATTCGCAGCACTCGCCACCTACCTCGCACCACCATACTGCGCACCATGACGACGGTGGGGAGTGTGCCCCACCGGCCCAAGACCATTCGAACAAAAGCGGGGATGATACTGAAGTGGAACCACTCTGCCAACTTGCTTCCTCCTACACGTGCACCGATCCAAAGAATGGGCCCGAGCAGTGCGCGCCACAGCGTCCGCAAGACATCGAACGTGATGATGATCAGCAGCCCGAGGACGTGGAGCCCCACGAAAGACACCACAACACTTGCGGTGATCCCTATGACTATGACCTGTACCAGCCTTGTCCTCCCCTGCCACCAGAGGAGTGGCCGCTGGAGGAACTGGTGCTTGAGTAGTGCGAGTACGACCACACGCAGTTCCACAAGCCATGTCCTGAGCCGCCGCGTAAGCATCCATCCGCCGACAACCACCACGACGCGTTTTGCCCACGCCTTCGCGGTGAGCTTTGCAATGAGCGCGCTCATGGTAGGTGCCATGAGGAGTAGCTCCCGCTCGATGAGACTCATGAGCCTAGCCCCCTCCTCGAGCACCTTCCTGTACATGAGAATGAAGAGAGGTGCACCTATGTAGTGATAACTCACCGCCACGACAACGCACAGGCCACCCATGAGTGTGAGGAGTGCAAGTGATCGTGGCCGGAGCACCCAGATGAGTAGTGCCCCTCCAAAGTAGCGGAGCACTGCGAGTAATTTCGTACACCAAGGGATCACTTCTCTACTCCGTCGCTATGTTATTTCCCAACTGAAACATACCACACAATTATGCAGTAGTCACGGTCTACCGATATAACTGCTCACACCCTACGCGCATGTCTCTGCGAGCCCCCGCCTGCTGTGGGGATGACCGCAGGCCTTCAGCCGCGAGCAGAGCGTGGCGGGAAGCGGTCCAGGATCTCGGCGCACGAAGGACACGAGCCATGGATTGCTTCGTCGCCTCCCGCTGGTCGGCTCCTCGCAAAGACGGCCGAGTGGACGTGGTGTGGATGGTGTGAGGGCTTACCCGCCGTCGTAACTTCTCACCCTTCGCACGCTGTCATATAAAGGAACTACCCACACCATGAGGTATCCTGAAGTGAGGC
>CAZMPG010000043.1:0-7769 GCA_964568345.1 uncultured Candidatus Saccharibacteria bacterium
CCCCTTCTCCCGCTGCCAGGTGATGAGGTGGTCGTACACCCGCGGAAACATGTCATGCACCGCGTTGTCGGTCATCTGCTCAATCTCAAAGGGTTCTCCGTGCTTCGGCACCGCGGTACGCATGACCTCCCAGTTGGTACCCACCCACTGCTGAAACACGAGCATGCCATGGGCGAGGTCGGGGTTACTCGCATTTTCCCGCCCCATCGTGACCTGGCGGGTGGTACGTGTGGGTACGTCGTAGAGCATGACCTGGAGCCGGTCCTGGATCATCGCCTGCCAGGCGATCTGCAGGTTCTCACTATCAAAGACCGGAGCAAAGTCGTCGTACCCATTGTTCGTGATGCGGTGCACCTCGACCCCGTCGAAGTAGTAGATCTCGCGATCTCCCTCGCGGTCCTTCTCTGCGTACACGCGCGGGTCACTGGTCGCCTGCCGCTCGGGGCCTGAAGCAATGCAGTAGAACTCCCCGTTGGCGACGAGGGTGCAGTCTCCCTCGTCGAAGGTGTATGCGTACTGCTTGGGTACGATAATGGGATCGGTGTCGGTGGCCTCGCGATCGTCCGTAGAGGACGCGACGCTCTCGGTAGACGACGCAGCGCCGGTAAGGAGCGAGTCAGTGGGCGAGGGCGAGGAGGGCGAGGAGGATGCTTCGATGGTTGAGGTACCGCTTGCGGGGGTATATGCCGCGCCACCCGTGTCGGTACCGGTGGTCGTATCGGCACGGGCATCCTCGGGAATTTCCACAGCTTCACCATCGCTCACTAACGCCCCATCCACGTGCCCTTCGGCGGCGTCGGCAACCGCAGTGTCGTCGGTGCTGGAGGCTTCCCCACTTAGCACCGTGCTGCTAGCAGCTTCGTCTGCTGCTGCGTCGTGGGTGTCGGAGGCAAGAGGAGCCGCACCATCGCTGGGCATACCGCCATCTGCGCCCGCAGCTTCCCCCTGTGGAGCTGCATCCTCATTCCCCTGTACACTCCCCAGAGCCTCAGGCATGCCTCCTTCCCCGCTCGCCTGCACATCTTCCCCCTGTACCGCACTCTCTTGCGCACCCGCATCTACCTCCACCGCATACGCTACGTACACCGGCTGGAGTACAAGCACCCACATGAGTACGCGCGCTACCGCGCGAGAGAGGTGAGCAACAAGCACGCTACTCTGTACAGGAAAACCGCCCACCGAGCCTCTGCTCCGTGGTGTGTCGAAACGATGTGCGTGTGCGCGCTGCGGTGGGCCGGTGGTGTGGGGTGCGTAGGTGGGGGTATGCGTAGAGCGGGGAGCAAGCTGCACGGCGTGACTAATCTGGCGTGCGGGGTACGGGGTGCGGGCGTGGAGCGTGGGAGAAGCCTGTGCACGCGGCGCACGCACAGTGGTGTGCTGTGTAAGTACCAACGTATGCATACTCTGCCCGCGTGAGTGCGCCATAGGGGGAAACATCCCTTCGCATATATTGTATCACGCAGAATGCGGCGTAATCGCCCGTTATCCACACCCACCACGGCAATTCCGTGGCCTAAGTACGGGGAAAATCAACGTGGCGCTATTTTATTTCTACACAGTTTCCACAGGTTATCCACAGGTACTCCCCGTGGATTTTATGCACAGGGTGAACGCAGGGTGCGATGTGTGCGCGTGGTACGCTGTGTGGTATGGCGGTGCTCGAACATGCACTCGGATCCCCTGCTGAAGCATGCGTACGGCTTACTGCGAGCGAACAGGGGCTGTCGCACGACGAGGTGGTGCGCCGTACCGCTACCTACGGCCCCAACAGCCTCCCTAACCGCGACCGAACGAGTGGCACCATTCTCCTCCACCAAGTTCGGTCGCCTTTCATGTACATACTCGCGGGAGCAGCGCTCCTCAGCGTATTCCTCGGCGAGCCCGCCGACGCACTCCTCATCCTCCTCTTTATCTGCATCAACACCGCCATCGGCTTCTTCCAGGAGTACCGGAGCGAGCAGACACTCCGCCTGCTCCGCCAGTACGCAGCTGCACGCGCCCGGGTGCGCCGCGACGGGCAGGTGGCGGTGTGCCTCGCGCGCGACCTCGTCCCGGGGGACATTGTCGTGCTCGAGACGGGGGACCGAGTCCCCGCCGACGTGCGCCTGCTCCACACCCACGGCCTCACCGTGGATGAGTCTGTGTGTACCGGAGAGTCGGGGAGCGCTCCAAAGCAATCCGCTGCGTGCCCTGCCGTACCGGGTGGCCTCTACGAAGCGAGCAACCTATGCTTCGCGGGCACCACGGTGACCGGTGGCAGCGCGGAGGGCCTGGTGGTGGCGACCGGGGCGGCGAGTACGCTTGGGCAGCTTGCGGCGCATAGCAGCGAGCGGCAGAGCTCGTTTGAGCAGCACCTTACCCAGTTTAGCGCCTTCATCCTCCGGCTCGTCGTCGGCACTATTGCCCTCGTCTTCCTACTCCACCTCGTGTTGAAGGGGGGCGCGACCGACATCCCGACACTCCTCCTCTTTTCCGTAGCGCTCGCGGTCGGCGTCATACCCGAGGCGCTCCCCCTCGTCACCACCTTCTGCTTTTCGCGCAGTGCGCGGCGGCTTGCACGGCAGCATGTCGTGGTCCGCCGCCTCTCTGCGGTGGAGGACCTCGGCTCTATTGAGGTCCTCGCGACCGACAAGACCGGCACTATTACCGAGAACCACCTCACCGTGAGCGATACGTGGGGCGACCCGGGGCACGTGCGCTACCTCGGCAACGTCGGCGCTGACACCGCGCGCACTGACCCGTTCGATACGGCTCTCTGGGAAGCGACGCCGCAGAGCGAGCGCGCAGCAGTGGAAAACGCCGAGGTACGTGCAACGGTGCCGTTTGACCCACGCACACGATACAATGCGGTGGTAGTGGCCGAGAACGGCCGCCTCCGGCTTGTGCTGCGGGGAGCTCCCGACACCGTAGCAGACTGCACCACCTTGCAGGGACAGGAGCGCGAAGCGCTCGCCGCGTGGTGTGCGGAGGCCGGCACCAGGGGTATGCGAACACTCGCCGTTGCTGACCGGTACCTCGACGACGGCGAGGACCCCTTCACTGCGGCAGCGGCGCCCCGAGGCCTCACGTTTGGGGGTGCGGTGACATTCCGCGACCCCATCAAGCACAGCACCTACCACGCGGTCACCGAAGCACGGGCGCTCGGTGTCCGCATCGTCATGATCACCGGAGACGCCCCCGAAGTCGCCCGCGCAGTCGGCACGGAGCTCGGCCTCATCAGTGCAGCGGACCGCGTCGTCACCGGAGCCTGGTTTGCCTCGCTCACGCGGGACGAGCAGCGTGAAGTCGTCCTCACCCACCAGGTGTTCGCGCGCATCGCGCCGGAGCAGAAACACGACATCGTGGCGCTCTTGAGCGAGCGACACGCGGTTGGCTTCCTCGGCGAGGGGATCAATGACGTCCCCGCGCTTCGCACCGCGAGCGTGTCGCTCGTCGTCGAGAGCGCGTCCGACATCGCCCGCGACGCGGCAGACATCATCCTCCTCGAGAAGAGTCTCGGCGCCGTCGTGCAGGGTATCCGCGAGGGGCGCACGGCGGTCGTGAATACGAGCACATACATCAAGGCGACACTCGGCTCAAGCTTTGGCAATTTCTACACAGTCGCGCTCGTCTCACTCTTCCTCGCCTACCTCCCCATGCTTCCGATGCAAATCCTCCTCCTCAACCTCCTCTCCGACGCCCCCATGATCGCTATCGCGGCCGATACCGTGGGAAGGTCGGCGCTCAAGCGCCCGGGCGGCCGCACGATGCGTGACATCCTCCTCGCCGCAACCATCTTCGGCGCGGTGAGCACCTTCTTCGACTTCATCATGTTTGGCCTCTTTGCCCAGGAACCTGCCAGCGTACTCCAAACCAACTGGTTCATCGGGAGCGCCCTCACCGAGCTCGCCTTCCTCTTCGCCATCCGCACCAATGGGCCCTTCTTCCGCGGAGAGCATGTGCCGAAGAGTATCCTCTTCCTCACCGGCGTTGCGGCAGTTGCTACACTCCTCGTACCGTACCTTCCCGTGACTAGTCGCCTCTTCCATTTCGCGCCTCCGAGCCCGACACACCTTGCCCTCATCGCCGCGGTCGTGGTCGGCTATTTTGCGGCAACCGAAGCGACAAAACGGCTCTACCAGCGCTACCTCGCACACACCCCTCCAGCGCACCTGCGCCACGGGTAAAACAAACACCCCTCGTGCGGGGTGTTTGCGTGTACGCTACGTGCTCTTGCTCTAGAGCGAGATAGATCCGGTGAGGTCTGCGCGGAGTGCCTCGTCAACCGGCACCACCGCCTTACAGGTCTCCTTTGCGGTCGTGCGGAACGCGCTCCACGCTGCCGTGCGGTCCGTCTTGAGCGCCTTGAATGCAGACCCGTGGGCATCCTTCCACGCCTTCATCGCACTCCGAATAGCTGCGGTGCGGGCGGTTGCCTCTGTTGAGCTGCCCCATGCGCTGTAGAGCGCCTGCTGGCGCGCGGTGAGTGCCGCAGAGAGCGACGTGTTGAAGGTCGTCCATGCTTTCTGGATAGCAACCTCGCGGGTATCTACCGCAGCCTGCATGCAGGATGCATCAACACCCTTGAGCGATGCACCGAACTTCCCTGTCGAGCTCGCATGCTCGCCCCGGTTGAGTTTCGCCGCGAGAAATGCCCGATGCTTCTCGATAAGCTTCTTCATCTCCTCACTCCACTTCCCCGGTATACCGGTCGTGGTGGTATCCGTAGTGGCAGTGGTCGTGGTTGTGGTTGTGGTCTCTTCAGCAAATGCTGGCACCGCGACGCCCACGACGAGCGCGAGTGCCGCAATGCCTATAATACCCTCGTGTATACGCATACGTATTTTCTATTATGTAATAATGTTCTCCTATCATACCAACCACGGTGCAGCCACCGCAACCTAGAGAGCCCATCGCGGTGCGCCACAGCTACGCAGGACTGCAGAACCCTGCAAAAATGCTGAGTGCGAGTCCCTTCACCTCTGTGTACCCTGCTGCACTATCACCTTCCGGGCACCGTGCAATCACGCGGCACATCGCACGTTCTATCGCCTGCCGATCCGCTTCGGTGGCACCAAACAGATCAACGTACTGCCTGACAATGGTGAGTACCCACTCGACGAGTGTGGGGGTATTCTGCCGATAGGGCACGCAGAGCGCTGTCTCGAGGAGTGCAGGCAGCAGAGCTGGGGTCATACGCCGCAAGACTTCATCCAAAACATGCTGTGTTCCTTTCCACCAGACACTGTCAGGGTCGTCGGGGACCGACTGGAGCGTACGGAGCTGCGCCGCGAGGAAGCGCTCCTGCTCCCGTACCACATTTCCATTTCTTACATCCTCGGGGTGCAGGCCAGCGTACCGCGCGAGGCGGTGTGCTTTCGTGCCCGGTGTGTTGCGGAGGAGCGCTTCGGCGAGCGCGTTTTGGTGATCCACCGTGTCCGTGAGGCCGACTCGTTTGAGCAGGCGCTCATACCGTGTCCTCTTCGGACTGTGTTGAAACAGCCGCTCGGCGACGATGCGAAGCCGCGCGATATCCTCAACACACCCCCGACGATCATGGAGGAAGCGGTCGCGTATGCGCTGCTTTTGTGCCGTACTGAGGTCGTCCGCCCTAGCAAGGGCTCTGTCGAGGTCTGCGCTGCGTTTTTGGTACCCAGTGAAGCCGAGTGATCGGTACCCGACACCCTCACTGCATGCGGTCGAGAAGTAGGCGGTTATCTCATCTTTTGCCCGCTCGGTGTACCATTCCCGAACAGATCGCGAGTATGTGAAGAAACCTTTTGCCTCGTCACTTTCTGCAGAGCGGGATATGCGCTGAGGTGGGTACAGGTGCTGTTCATGGAACTCACCGAAGAGGATGTGGCGCGTTTCGTGGCCCAGGGTAACCGCAAGGTCGTCAGGAGAGTAATGCCCCGTCACCTCGCCACCGGTATTGATGACCGCGACCCGGCTACGAAGCACTTCGGGCAGGGGTGGATCGGTGAGTACCACGCCCTTTGTCGTGATAGATGCCGGACTATGATCATCCGTCTCGACACGCGCATAGTCCTCTTCGCCAAGGTACACCGCGAAACCGACCGGCAGCTCCTCGATCCGCACCGGCCCAGCAAACTGCCGTCCGAGGTGCCGCTCCACAAACACCTTCGGATCCACCCGCGCTTCTTCGCGGTACGGCTCGAGGAGGTGTCGTGTCTCAAGGAAGTTCACGATAGCGAGACGGAAGCCACGTCGCTGCGATAGTGCATACTCCCTGCGCAGGGTGTCGAGGTCGGTGGTACCAAACGCCACGGTGAGGAGCTTTGTGTAGAGCTCGTGATCGGGCACCGCACTAAGCATCGCGCCGAGGCGTACGACGTACCGCTCAAGCCGTACGGTCATCTCCGCTGAACCCTCGATTTGCCCGAGAAGCTCCGCACGCTTCTCGTCACGGGGGAGTGCGCGGTACCTCGCTTCATACACACCCTCCGGCTCGGCGAGAACCGCAGCTCGCAACATATCCCACTGCAGCCCCGGGTAGGGCTTCTTTCCGTACAGGGCCGTAATTTCAGGAGATGTTCCTACGTTCTGGAATGCATCGCGCCCCTTTGGACTGTCCAGAAAGTCTTGCACGAGAGCCGCGGCGACCCTGTCGCCCGGTGACCGACGCTCTGCCTGGGTCGCCTCGATGTTTGAGAGGCCAAGCTGCCGGTACGGAGAGGCTTCGTTACCCATAACACCCTCATACTACCGCACCCTGCCTCATCTCATAAAGGTACCCGGTCCCTTTTTGAAGAAAAAGGGACCGGGTACCTTTATGGCACGTGTGGGCCGACGCCGAAGAGCCGCCGCAGCGTACGCACGAATGCGGGCCGGCATACGTTGCGCACCCGGGTGAGCTCTGCGCGCGCCGCCGCTTCACCCACCGCTATCGCCGCGAGGCTCCCCGAGGGGGTGAGGAATGCCCCCCAGCCAAACGGCGCAACCGCTGGCGCGATGACGACATCGGCTCCCCGCCCCTGCTCGCGCGCGAGGTGTGCCGAGAGGAGGTGCACCGTCCGCTGCGCCACGTCCGCTATGCCCGTGACCGGCTGCTCCGCACGCGACGCGTGGGCGCAGAGGTCCACCGCAATCACCACGTCGGCTCCGAGCTCTCGAACCGCAGCAACCGGCACCGGTACCGAGAGTCCGCCGTCGCAGTGGCGCTGCCCCTCGTGCTCGAGCGGCCGGAAGACGACCGGCACCGACGCGCTCGCCCGCACCGCCCGCGCAAGGTCGCCCGCAGTCCACACCCACGGCTCACCGGAGTCGAGGTCGGTAGATAAGGCAGCAAACGGCACCCGGAGCTCGCCGAAGGTTGCCACGGGGAGCACCGAGCGGAGGAAATGCTCGAAACGGTCGCCCTGGAGGAGACCCCTCCCGACACGGAAGTCGAGGAGCGCCATGAGCTCTGCCCAGTTTGTGGTGAGCGCGAGCCGCTCCACCGCACTTACATCCTCGGAAGCTGCATAGAGTGCGCCCACAATGGCGCCGATGCTCGACCCGGCGACCGCGTGAATCGGCACCCCCGCTTCGCGGAGCACCTTGAGCACCCCGATGTGGGCGAGCCCCCGCCCGCCCCCACTCCCGAGCGCTACCCCTACCCGCACCCTACCGAGGCCAAACACGCTCACAGTGTACGCCAATTACACAGAATGCCACAAGAAGCCGCATTGCGTGACAGTTTAAAACAATATATATTATATATTGTCAATATTGCCGTAATGGTTCAATAGCTTGGACGCACTATACTAGCGTCATATGGCATATACAAA
>CAZMPG010000044.1:0-7435 GCA_964568345.1 uncultured Candidatus Saccharibacteria bacterium
TGCTTTACACACCCTCCCCCACCGGCAGCTCCACCGTGAACGTACTCCCCTTCCCGACACCGGGCGAGGAGACGTGTATCCACCCATTGTGCGCCTTGATGATCTCACGGGCGATGTAGAGCCCCAAGCCGGTGCCGTTACGTAGGTGACATTGCTGTACACTCGTTACACCGAAACAGCAGTGGGTGCGTGTATGAGAAAGCGCCAGCAATGCAATCGATCGCTGGCGCCTAACTACTTCAGGGGAGTTGCAGCTCCCACAACCGTCTATTGCTCTTCTGCCTCACAAACCCTCGCCTGAGGAACCACGGTTGAATACCAATGAGCGCCGGCGCTCGGTGCTCATTGAGTGTGATCCTCCGCATGTGACGTGACGATGCTTCATCAAGCACGTACTGCACCAACCGGTCGAGTGCCTCGGAAGCGATGAACTCCTCTGAGTGCGCGAGGTATTCCATTTTACACACATCACCGTTCCATGACGTGACCACGACCGCATGAACATTCCTATCAACCGAAAACACCCTCGTGTCATGCAGATGGCCCACAACCACCTCCTCAGAGATCGATGGATCAATCGAAACGCGAATAATGGTAGCGACTGCTACCGCATCTTCCGGTAGCGCACCCCGCACTTCCTTGTAAGGCGGGATGGTGCCATACACCATAGTGCCGCGTCCCTTGTTGGTGAGAAACTCTTCGAGGAGCGCACCATCGCGTCGTATGTTGACGAAGTGGATACGTTGGACTCCCTGCACGCACAAACCCACCGCCATTTTGACATAGGACCGCATTGTGCCTGAGAGGTATCCCTCCTCGAGCGCCCGCATCCCCTCCTCTGCAGTGAATTCGCGCACAAGGCCGTTACGCCCAAATACGCCATCACCCTGGCACAGGAAAAAGAGTTTTGCCACCCCACACTGCAGAGCGGTAGATTCGACAGCATCGGCAGACGTGAGCACCCGTGCCTCAACGCCACGCCGCCACACACGCTGTGCGAAGGAATCGGCACCGGTGCCGCTACAGGCAAGTATGATGGGTATACCCGAGTACTTGAGTAGGGCAACATCGTTGATGAGCGATGCCACACGGCACTCATGCGTACATCCCGCAACATCAAGGTACACCATTGTCAGCCGTTCCCTCCACGTCGCCAGAGCCCCAAGCGCTTCTCGAAGCATTTCAACACCGTTGATGCTACTGTTCACGTGAATCACCCCCAGTATTGCAGCAGAGACGTCTAACAGTGGCTACGTAACGCTCCACCACTTCTTCAGTGAAATATACGTCGCGGGCAAACTCGTTTGGCCGGTGGGCCTGCTGGATACTCCCCACGCCGCAGATGACTGAATGAGATCCCGCGACATTGTATACCCCACCCTCGGTATTAAACGCGGTCGAACACGTGACGTGCCCACACATACGCTCTACTTCCTGCACCACAACCGTGTCCGGTGCAGTATACATAGGCGGCGTGGGTGCACGGCCATATCTGACTCGTACCCCAGCACCCTCGAGAAAGTCTTCGCCACCTGTAACAAATTGGGTGAAGGCATAGAAGATCTCGGACACATCTTGCCCTGGGATAGGACGAATATCAAGCTCAATACGGCAGTAGTCTGGAATGATGTTTTTTGCTGCACCATCGCCGGTTGTCACCACCCCGATGCTGAGTGTCGGATATGGAGGAGAGAGTCGTATATCCCTGATTTCCCCGAGGAATCCCTTGAACTGCTGAATTCGCGCCAGAAGTAGCCGTAGCGCCTCGATCACGCTATGCCCTTCGTCGGGGCGTGAACTGTGGCCCCTCTTTCCCCGCAATTCGATCACCAGGTACATATACCCCTTATGAAGGTTAAAGGGACGCATATCGGAAGGTTCACCGATAATATACATATCAGCGACCTTACCCCTATCACGCACAAGTTTCTTTGCACCGATACAGCCAACTTCCTCATCGCTCGTACACACCAACCCGAAAGGGAGAACGATTTCTTCAGCGTCGATGCGGGAACCAGCAACCATTGCGATTGCAAGAAAACCCTTCATGTCACAGACCCCCATACCAAACCATCGGTCTCCCACCCTCGTGAGTTGCAGTGGTTTAGTGTTCCACTCACCAGTGTCGAAGGGAACCGTGTCCATGTGTCCCGCAAGTGCCAGCCGAAGGTTGGCGCCACCCTTCCGGGCTATAACATTTACCTTGCGAACGCCATGCAGTTGATACCTATGGTACTCCACGGCGAAGCCGTGGTTGCTAAGGTAATCACCGATATATTCACCGATCTCGATTGTAGATTCACGACTCACCGTATTCATTGCAACGAGCCTTTGAAGCACGGCGATAACCTCTTTACTCTCACCCACCCGTATCACAGGTCACCTCCCTACAGAGAATATTCAATGAACATTAAACCTGTGCATACCATACCACATAGATGAGTGTTTGTAAAAAGGGGGACAACAGCGTATTGTGTCCCCCTCCACGATACACCACCGGATACCCTCACTCGGTAATCCACCAATACGTGCCCTCTGCGGAGAAGAGCACGACCTCCACCAGGAAATCAGGCATTGTCCTCCGCGCAAGGCGAAGGAGCCCCCGTTGTTGCTCTTCGTAGAATGCGGGCAAAATATTGAGAGCGCTCTTAAAACCCATTCGCTGTTTGCGGAGCGTCAAACCGACATCCAGGAGTGCACACGTGGGATCGCCATTGTGGCACGTGAGCGGTATGCCCGAGCAGTGCCACTTCCTGGAACCATTACCATTGAACCGCGCCCGTTTCTTCGCGGGGAGTCCTTTCAGGATCTCCAATGCCTCAAAAGCATCATCGAACACCTCCGACTCCCTGAGGTGGAAATCCGGCATAGGATCAAAATTGACGACGGGGAGGTGTCGCTCACGTTCGTTGACATCTTCAATGCTATGCACATCATCAACGAACAGGAGTGAGTGATCTCCTGGTTGCCATACCTCACGGGCAACCCTCTGGCCAACCTGTGACCAGGTGGTCGGTCCCTTGGCTAGGTAGAAGTGACCAGACTCAACAATTCTCCCCTGTTTTCGGATGATGGAAACATCACCATCCGCCACCACAGGCTCTGTGCCCATAGGATACCTCCGCTTTGGTCTCTAAAGACATGAAAGAACGTGGTGCAAAATCTACGGCACACCACTCTAGTGGTGCATAGTACTGTACATCCCTCCGCTCATCAACATGTTCACCACGTCCGCTACGTGGTGTCGCTTTTTTGCGTCGCGTACGCGAGCGACTCCTCGGCCGCAATGACAATCGTATCAAAGATTGGCCTTGCGATACTGTTTTTGTGAGTGACAAGGGGGAGCTCGGTACATCCAAGTATAATCGCTTCCACACCATCATTGTGCACCATTCGTTCCATAATCTTTTGCAGAGCTTGTGAATCAGTGCCTGTGTGGGTGCCCGACATTACGTGGAGAATGATGGTGTTGAGAGTCTTCTGCTCATCCTCACTCGCGGTCACAACCACCGTACCGACCTTCCCTAGACTTTCACGGTACAGACCAAGCTCGCGCGTGCTCTGAGATGAAAGCAGACCAACCTTCTTGTACCCCTCTGCCTCGACCCGCTCTGCAGTTTTATCTGGAAGGCTCAGTATGGGTATAGAAACCGCACCCTGCATCTCACTCAGAAAATAGTGAACTGTGTTGCATGCAATGATGATGAAATCGCTCCCGGCGCCTTCCAAGCGGCGCACACCGTCGAGAAGTTGTCCTTTCACTTTTTCTTCATCGACAAAACCCGTTTCATCAAAACCTTCGAGCGGAAGGTTGTAAATAAACATCGGTGGATAGTCTGTATCCTGTGTAGCATTGTACTTCTCCTGGGCGACTTCTACGATCTTGGCGTACACGTTGACGCTCGCGAGAGGCCCCATGCCGCCCAATATCCCGATTGTCTTGTATTTCTGATTGAGCATAGGAATGCTTGATTAGGTGATCATTTTTAAAAGAAGGTTGTAAAAATGGTAGCGGGATGCTCGAGCATCCCGCCCCTATCACCGTGCAAACGTGAATCCGTGATCTCGGTGCACTGCAATGCCTACAAATCCTTCACGGAGATACGTCGCAAACATGGTCGAAGTCTCTCCATACATCTGCTGCCCGTCAAACGATGCGGGAATGGTGCGGTACTCCGTACTCGTCGTCTCAACGTGGTTTAGTTTCTTCGCGAGGATCACCCTAGGGCTGGCTATTGAGTTCGGCCCGTAGAATTTCTCGCGGTACCCGATGATGCGATACCCTTGCCCAAACATGAGCCGTAGGCTTGGATAGTTGGTCACCCTAACGCTAAGATGTACCTCGTTTGCCCCCACGCCGAGTGCAAATGCCCATACGCTCCGCATAATGATTCGGCCAAGCCCCTGTGCTTGGAAATCTGGACGCACAGCGACTGCATACATGTAAGCGATGGGTTTTTTGAAACTGTACGGGATCTCGGGTATCTCCTGAAAGAGTAGCTGTGATTCCCCAACAATTTCACCTGTGTGCACATTGTACAAGATTAGGAGCACCCCATTCTCTTTCACCTTGTAGAGCTCGTGCATACTTATACCACGATGACCTGCAAATGCGAGGTCATCAAGCGTCTTCAGTGCTGATACATCTGCGTACCTATTGGCAATACGCACGTCATAGTCGCCGTGGTTGATCTCTGACATAGAGTATATCCCCTACCGTTAGTACAAAGAACAAAAAACGGCTTTTTGAAGCCGTCTGTTGAGGTTCAAGGAGTGGCCTACTACGAACACCAACAGACGGTTTCAAGCGCCATCGTACGACGGAGAATCGCAGATTGATATGTAGCGAAACCAGTTATCATACCCACATTATACCAACAGGCCATAGCAACGTCAAACAAACAGGAGGGGGATATCAGACTTCCTCCTCCTGTATCGCCGTGCGCGTATCAACCGCACGTATCGTAGAATGTCCCTTGCTCCTTCGCCGCCTCGAGGAACTCGTCCCATCCGCGCTGGGAGAAGGTGAGCACCCCTCGCTCTTTGCAACAGGGGCTCGGCCGCATACGTACGGCGATTTCCCCGTCGATGAGCGCCACCTGCACTTCATAGGCACACATACGCGTACCGTCAAACTGCCTCTCACGCAGGCCGTGCAGAAATCGAAACCATGCCGCATCCTGTACGACGATACTCTCGTGGCCGAACATCTTAGACAACACACCAACATATCCCAGACGACGCGCAACGTAGACCGCGCCTCGATCCGATGAAAGGAGTGTGCCGTATGGGGGTGTTCTAAACTCGCCATCAAGGAATTGCGGCTGCTGCGCAACAAAAAACTCTCGTCGCGCCTCAAGCCACGGTGTCACCCGAACCACGCCTATCTTCATCGCAACCTCCACCAAACGAAAGCCTGCTCCATTTGTACTCCCTGTTGCGGATAGTGTCAACAAAAAACGCGCCCGACAGGGGGCGCGTTTCTCGCGGTGAGCAAGTAGAAGGTATCCGATGCAATCAAGTTACATACGTTCTGGTACGGGGATACCGAGAAGGTCAAGTACCTGCACCAGCGTGTCATAGGTCCGACCAATCAGCCGCACGTGCGAACGCTGGCGGTCTGCGTTTGGTTCGCCGAGCACAGGGCACGCATGGTAGAACGTGTTGAACTCATTTGCGAGTTGGTACACATACTCACAGAGCAGGCTCGGTGATTTTTTCTTCCACGCTTCCGTCACGACGCCCGGGAGCTCGGCAAGCCGCAGGTGTAGGTCGCGTTCCGCCTGTGTCTGTGGCGCCTGCAGCACTCCTGCTTGCACGCCGGCTTCCCCCGCCTTCGCGAGAATCGACCGCGCCCGAACCGCACTATACAAAATGTACGGTCCCGTGTACCCCTCAAACGACAAGAATCGCTGCATATCGAACACGTAGTTCTTCTCGTGATAGTTTGAGAGGTCGCCAAACTTAAGCGCCGCGAGACTCACCGTACGGACTATCTCACCCTTTTCCTGGTCACGGTAGCCTTTCTCGGCAGCGTTTTCCTCCAACCGCGCCCTAGCCTGCTGTTCGGTCGCAACAATGAGGTCCCTGAGCTTCATGGTGCCTCCTGCGCGGGTCTTGAACGGCTTGTTGTCCGGGCCGTTCATGGTCCCAAACGCCACGTGCTCGAGCTTGGTACGTTCATCAACAAGCCCCGCGACAGCAGCAGCGCGGAACACCTGCTCCAGGTGTAGGTGTTGTCGCTTGTCAACGACGTAGACTATTTCATCAGGATGATACTCGACCACCCGCATCGCAATCGTTGCGAGGTCTGTGGCGGCGTAAAGCTCCGCACCGTCCGAGTTGCGGAGGAGAAGCGGCGGCATCTCCTTGGAGTCGCCGTCTCTCGCGACAGGCATAATCAACGCGCCATCACTGTACTGTGCCAGATGATCGGCCATGAGCCGTTCGCACAATGTCTGCACGGTATCATGCGCATCACTTTCGCCATACCAGAGGTCGAAGTATACCTCCAGCGCATCGTAATCTTTCTTGAGTTCAGCGACCGACACGTCTACAAAGTGCCTCCACAGTGCGCGGTACCCGGGGTGTCCTCGTTGTAGCTCAACGGTTGCAAGCCGCGCCGCCTGCATGACGAGCGGGTCCTCCTTCGCCCGTTGACTCGCCTTGGGGTACAGTGTGTCCAAATCCTCCATAGTTACCGGAGACTCGGTGGGGTACGTTGCTTGCGGTGTACTGGAGAAGTAAGGTAGCGTGGGATTTTGTAACCGCACCTCCTCAATCACCATACCCATTTGCAGCCCCCAATCACCGAGGTGAACATCTGCAATGACTGTATGGCCAAGTGCCCGAGCTATGCGCTTGAGCGACTCACCGATCACCGCAGAGCGCACATGCCCTACGTGCAGCGGCTTTGCCACATTCGCACCACCGTAGTCGATAACGATGGTCGCCGGATGTTCAGTGGTAGGGATAGGATGGTGCGCAAAGCATGCCTCGCTATAGCGAGCCAGGTACGTGTCCCGAAGCACCATGTTGATGAACCCCGGGTTGACAGCAACCACGGACTCAAAGGTGTCGCCGTGTCGCAACTGGTCTGCGATGCGTGCGGCGACCTGCAGTGGTGCGGCGTGACACTGTTTTGCGATAGCAAAAGCGTCGTTGCACTGAAACTGCACGCCTGGCATACTCGAACGCACCACTGCTGCGCCTGGATACGAATAGCCCGCCGCAGTGATCGCTGCACGCAGCGATTCCGCAAGTAAGTTCTGAAGCGTTTCAGGAAAATGGGTTTGATTCATACCTTACCTCCAACAAAACAGGTTACCAATATCTTCTCCGCGAATCAAACCATGCCCAGCAGGGAAATGCAATCACCCTCCCTCCCCCACCGGCAGCTCCACCGTGAACGTACTCCCCTTCCCAATACCGGGCG
>CAZMPG010000045.1:0-6953 GCA_964568345.1 uncultured Candidatus Saccharibacteria bacterium
AAATGCCAGTACCAGAACTTGACACAAGTATTGATCTCGTGCCAATACCCGAGCTCTCAGAGGCAGAGCGCAGAGAAGCACTCGCGCTTATATGGGGAGATGCTGACACCACAAATGTCACACGGGAGCAGCTCCTCGTTGTGGCCCGGTTTCTCAACCGTGAAATAGTGAGGTTGATGAAGATTACCCAAGGGATCGCAGACCGACTTGAAAAAGTAACGCGAAACGTGGGAGTCCAGGGAAGCGGGACATACGATATTTGATAACGGGGCCTATTGTGGTAGAGACGAAAGGAACCCCAGCCCCAGTTGACATGCTGTGCCACGGCTGGCGACGTGTGTGATTGTAGAAAGCCCCGCATATGCGGGGCTTGGTGCGTTCAGTGACGCGAGCGCGCCCACCGATTGAGCGCATTCACGTATGCCTTGAGTGCGGCAATGGCAGTGCTCTCGTCAGCAGCGCTCCCCAGGTACTCCGTGTCTCCTAGCACGATGGTGAGCGTCACCTGTGCGAGCGCATCAGATCCACGCCCAATCGCCTGGGCCTGGAACCGGCAAAGCTCTGCTTCAACCCCAAACCCCTGCTGTACACAGGTGAGAAGCGTGTCGACTTCGCCGGCACATGAGGTGTGGGTGTGTTCTGCGAGAACACCATTGACACGTGTCACCACGCGCACCTCGGCGTGTCGTGTGCTATTCTGAGCGGTGGTGGACACGCGCGCCTCGAGCACTTCGTACGGCCGATCGTGCGCTGCGGCACGGTCAGCTACGAGTGTGAGGAGGTCCTCCTCGTGCACGACCCTTCGCTTTTCTGCCAAGACAAGGAACCGTCGGTATACCTCATCGAGGACCGTGTCGGCGAGGGTGTACCCGAGCTCGGCGAGGGCTGCCTGGAGCCCCGCCCTCCCCGAACTCTGTGAGAGCACGAACCGCTCCTGGCCCGTTGCGCCGACGTCCTCTGGCCGTATGATCTCGTAGGTCTCCTTGGCTTTCGCGACGCCGTCCTGGTGGATACCCGACGCGTGGGAGAAGGCGTTTGTCCCGACGATCGCTTTGTTGGGCTGTATAGGATACCCCGTAGCCATCGCGACGAGCCGTGAGGTGCGTGCGAGGTGCTGCGCTACGATTGACGTCGCGAACGCATTGGGGTGCTGCACGCGGAGTGCCATGACGACCTCCTCGAGCGCCGCATTGCCCGCGCGCTCGCCAATGCCGTTTATCGTGCACTCAACCTGCCGAGCGCCCGCAAGCACACCAGCGAGCGAGTTTGCGGTCGCAAGCCCAAGGTCGTTGTGGCAGTGAACGGAAAATAGCACGTCGTCACGACGCCGAACATGCTCCATGACGTACCGTACCATGGTAGCGTACCTAATGGGGTCCATGATGCCCACGGTATCGGGAAGGTTGATGGTCGTTGCTCCTGCGGCGATGGCAACATTGACGGCTTCGATGAGGAAATCGGTGTCGCTCCTCCCCGCATCCTCCGCAGACCACTCGACATCATCAACCAGCGTGCGTGCGTACCGCACGCTCTCCTCAATGAGCGCGAGCACCTCCCCGGGCCGTTTCCGCAACTTCTGCGCCATGTGGATAGGACTCGTCGCAAGGAATGTGTGAATCCGCGGGTGCCTGGCGCCAGACAGCGCTGCAGCAGCAGCAGCAATGTCCTCATTATGCGCTCGAGCGAGCGCGCAGATAATCGGCCTCTGCACCTCGCGCGCACTACGCGCAACAGCCTCGTATTCGGCCGGGGACGATATCGGGAAACCGGTCTCGATCACATCAACACCGAGCTCTTCGAGCGCGTGCGCGATGCGCACCTTGTCGTCGGGCTGCAGCGCGGCTCCAGGGGACTGTGCTCCATCACGGAGTGTCGTGTCGAATATGTACACCTGTTTATCCATACCCACCTCCTCAGGGGGTTGTCAAAGAACACAAAAGAACACAAGCCATCTTGTGGAGGGCTTGTGTGTGAGAGCGATTTAGTACGTACCCACAGGCAAAACCTCCACGGAGGGTCGGGTCAGGCGCAGGAGCTCGTACGTGCTGCGGATCATATTCCTACTCTAGCACCGTGCTGGTCGCGGTCAAGTCGCTCGCCGGTGGCGTCGTCGTGGCATGCTGTACCGGGCACGCCCCCATAAGCGGCACACTCACGATACGGTGCACGGTAAAATCCTGCGCTGAGGAGGATCCGGAAAGGACGACGAATGGCGTGCCCGAAGCCCCCTGTCGTTCGACGAGGACTGCCCGCACCGCTGCACTTGAGCCCTGTGCCTCATTGAGCGTGTACGTCACCCCATCGCACCCGGCCACCATAACGGTGCTACTGCCCTCCTCTAGAGTCCCAAAAACCAGCACGTCGCCGTGTGCGAGGTCTATGGGGACGAGCCGCATCCCGACGAGCGACGCGTACTGCTCACGTACCCCGCCTGCCGTGGCATCTGCCGCCTGGTACACGACGCGCACGACACCCTGCGCCACCTCGAGGAGCTGCGGTGCCTCGCGGAGGGGGAACCCTTCGGTACCCACGTAGCCATCGGCACTCTGGAGTGCTGCAGCGATGTACACGCGCTCTCCACCGGGTGCGTGGCGCACGATAGCAACAGCAGCATCCGGTACGCCATCCGCATTGAGGTCGCCGTACACGGGCTCCTGCGCGACCTCATAGGAGCCGATGCGTGGCGACGAAGTGCCGCGAGTGAGCTCGACCTCGATGCCGTCCAGGAGGTACGATGCGTCGCGTGGCGAATCGGGGAGAAGCAGAGAAGCGCTGTGTTCCGGCACCACGCTTTCTGGTGTACGTACCAAACGCACACCGAGAGCGAGGAGCGCCGCAAAGAGTACGAGGGCGATGGAGATGCGAAGCCACATACCACCAGAGCACACGCCGTGCTTCACACCAGTAAACCACGCAGCCCGGCACACGTACAAGGGCCAGTACGCTACTCCCCCGCACGTGACACAAACCGCTCACCATCCGCACGCATCACCCGCGCACCTGCTCCAACAAACCGCGCGAGTGCACGGTATAGCGGGGCATATCGCTGCCACCACGTACCGCGTGTCGAATGCTGCGTCTCTTTTGCCTCGTACGCGGTGCGTACCTCCTCCCGCATGCGGTTGATCTCACCGGCAACCAGCTCCGCCGCAGCCGGGAAGTCGGGACGTTCGTGCATGAGGGGAAAGAGCTCCGCATACGTGAGCGGCGCACCGTAGTGGATCACGACCCGTCGCCTTCTGAAAAGAGTGCGTCGTGGGGAGAATCCGTACGTCCCCCACACGACGACCGGTACGACGGGCGATCCGGTTGCCCATGCAAGGTACCCGGTACCACCATGGCTTTTGACCGGTTCATCGGGAGAGTGCTGCATGCCGCCGGTGAAGACGAGCACGGTGCCGCCCGAGGTCCCAATAGCCACGTGCGGCGCAAGCGCTGTTGCATAGTCATGCGTCCCCTTCACTGCAGGGTATGCACCGAGGGAGCAGAAGAGCGCATCGGAGTATGCGAAGCGGCGCCACCCCTGCCACTCGTAGTCACGCTTCGTCCGCGCAACGACAAAAAGGGGGGCGTGCCGCGAGAAGAGGGGTAGCACCGTCCGTAACAAAATCGCATCCAAATCACCGAGGTGATTGGATGCGAAAATGAGTGCGTGGGGGAGTGTGGCGAGCTTCTCCATCCCCTCTACCTCCACCCTGCAGAACATCGTGGTGAAGGCTTTCATGAAGAGCCATGCGACCATTTGCCCATACCGGGCGAGAAGGAAGCGTGATCGTGGGAAGGAGGTTACGTAGTTCATGAGCGGACGAAGAGCGGAATGCTCATGAGCGGTGCGACGATCCACGCCGCCCACGCAGCAGGCGCTGCGACAAGGGTGTCAATGAGGGAGGAGAAGTCGTGGATACGCTCGATACCAACAACGTGGTAGAGAGCCGCTACACAGAGTCCCACGGCGCCGAGCGAGAGCACCACGATTTCAACGAGCCGCCAAAAACCGCTCGCGGGATACATGCTATGGATGTAGTTTTGTATGATAAAAAAAACGGCCACCCACGTGACCAAGAACACAACCATCGGCTCGAGCACACCCCCCATGGAACCACCGAGTCGTCCGTAGAAGGGGCACTCCCCCGTCACCACCACCGCCGGGTAGAGTGCAAGGAGGAGCGCGAGGAGCGTGTCTTTCCCCTTAGTGAGGCCGAGCGCCACACACAGCGTGAGCGCACCCCCGAGGAGGAGCACGTCCGACGAGAGCGAGCCAATAGCCTCGAGCACACGACCACCGCCAGCGTCAAGCATAGCGCGAGTATACGTGTCGCCCATACCTGCCGTCAAGCAGCTACACCCCCTCTTCACGGAGTGCCTCGATTGCCGCTTTCGCTTTCTTCGAGAGCTTGGTAGGCAGAGGTATGTCTACGACAAGGTAGAGATCGCCACGTGCGCCGTTGCGCTGCGGCACCCCCTTCCCCTTGATGCGGAGCCGCTCACCAAAGGCAACCCCAACAGGCACCTTGACCGACACGGTGCCATCGAGCGTCTCTAGGGGATAGGTAGCACCAAGCAGAGCATCGGTGAGCTTCACGGGCAGCTGCATGATGATGTTAGCACCCTCCTTGCGGAAACGCTGGTCCGCCTTGACATGCACCTTGACATAGAGGTCGCCCGAGACACCTCCCGGCACCGCTTCTCCGCCCCCGGTCATGCGCACCATCTCACCATTCTCTATCCCCGCAGGTACTGCAATGGCGACCTCCTCCTGGCGCCGCGTGACGCCAGCACCCGCACAGGTACCGCACCGAACCTTCGGCATCTTACCCCGTCCATGACAGCTCTCGCACACGTGTGACGACGCAAAGCTCCCGAACATAGTATGCTTCGTCTCATGCACTTTCCCTGCACCGTTACAGGTCGTACACGATACCATCTCTGTTCCCTGCTTTGCACCGGTGCCACTGCACTCAGGGCACGTGCCCACTTTCGCGAGGAGCACGCGCCGCTCAACGCCGAAAACCGACTCCTTGAAAGAAAGCTCGATGTCGATGGATATGTCCCGACCACGGCGCCCCCGCGCCCTCCCCCCGCCGAAGAGGTCGCCGAAGAGGTCGCCTAGGTCAAACTCAACGCCGCCTTGCCCCCCAAAACCCCCGCGAGCAAAGTTGGAGAAATCAAACCCGCCAAAGTCGAAACCACCTTCCTGCTGCGCGCCACTAAACGTCTTACCGTATGCATCGTACTCCGCGCGTTTCTTGTCGTCACCGAGCACGCTATACGCTTCGCCTATTTCCTTGAAGCGCGCCTCATCTCCGCCCGCTTTGTCAGGGTGGTATTGGTGCGCGAGCTTTCGGAATGCCTTTTTGATGTCGTCCTTCGAGGCACCCTTCTCGACGCCAAGTATTGTGTAGTAATCTTTGCTCATTGCTTACTCCGTTTCCGCGTCTCGCACCTTCGGTTCGCTGCTATCGCCACCCTTATCATCACCACCCGAGCCCTTTGTCTCATCCTGCTTACTCATCGCTTCGCCGATTTTCGAGAGCGCACGTGAGAGTTCGTCGGTAGCATTGCGGAGTGCGACGCGATCGCTGCCATTCCCCGTTGCCTTCACCGCGTCAATTTTGCTCTGCACCTCCTGCTTCAGTGCGTCAGATACCTTGTCGCCGTAGTCACGGAGCGATTTCTCCGCGGTGTAAACCATTTGCTCGGCAACATTCTTGACCTCAACCAGGTCACGCTTCTCTTGATCATCCTTCTCGTGGTCCTTCGCCTCGCGCTGCATACGCTCGATGTCGCTTTCGGAGAGGCCGCTCCGCGCCTCAATGCGGATAGATTGCTCCTTGTTTGAGGCCTTGTCCTTTGCCTTCACGTTCAGGATACCGTTTGCGTCAACGTCGAAGGTCACCTCGACCTGCGGCATACCGCGTGGAGCCGGTGGGATGCCATCGAGGATGAAGCGGCCGAGCGACTTATTGTCCGCAGCCATCGCGCGCTCACCCTGCACGATGTGAATCTCGACCTGGGTCTGGTTGTCGGCAGCTGTTGAGAATACCTGGCTTCGCTCAGTCGGGATGGTTGTGTTCTTCTCGATGAGCTTCGTCGCCACCCCGCCCATCGTCTCGATACCGAGGCTAAGTGGAATGACGTCGAGAAGGAGGATGTCCTTCACATCGCCCTGGAGGATGCCCGCCTGGATCGCCGCGCCGATAGCCACCACCTCGTCAGGATTGATAGTCTTATTCGGCTCCTTCCCGAAAAGCTTCTTCACCTCCTCGACGATCTTTGGCATGCGGGTCTGCCCACCGACGAGGATCACCTCGTCAATCTCCCCCACCTTGAAGGGCGACGCCTCGAGTGCGCGCTTGGAGATGCTGATGGAGCGATCGATAAACTCTGCCGCGAGCTCCTCGAGCTTCGCGCGGGTGAGGTGGAGGAGGAGGTGCTTGGGACCCGAAGCATCGCTCGTGATGAAGGGTATATTGATTTCGACATCGGTCATGGTGGAAAGCTCCATTTTTGCCTTCTCCGCAGCCTCGTCGAGACGCTGGAGCGCGAGCGGGTCCTTCGTAACATCAATACCAGAGTCTTTCTTGAACTCGTCGGCGATCCACCGCACAATCTTCTGGTCAATATCGCGGCCGCCCATGTGCGCGTCACCATCGGTGGATTTCACCTCGATGACGTCGTCGCCAACCTCCAAGACCGAAATGTCGAAGGTGCCACCGCCAAAGTCGTATACGACGATTTTCTCGTCCTTCTTTCTGTTGAAACCGTAGGCGAGCGCCGCCGCCGTCGGCTCGTTGATGATGCGCTTCACCTCGAGGCCAGCGATTTTTCCCGCGTCTTTTGTCGCCTGGCGCTGGCTATCGTTGAAGTACGCAGGAACCGTGATCACCGCCTCGGGCACCGGCTCGCCAAGCTTGCGCTCCGCGTTGGTCTTGAGCTTCTGGAGCATCATCGCG
>CAZMPG010000046.1:0-6883 GCA_964568345.1 uncultured Candidatus Saccharibacteria bacterium
TACCTACAGGGTCTTTTCCTATTTTCTAGATAGTTTTGTTGGACAGTAGTGGGTTACTGACGGGCACCTTGACGCGCGCCACTTGTACGTGTAAGCCTGAGGGATGCAGTGTGTGATCCTCGCAGCGGGGATGGGGGTGCGTATGCGCCCCCTTACCCTCGACCGACCGAAACCGCTCGTTGAAGTCGGCGGCAGGCCGCTCGTGGAGCACGTGCTCGACGCGCTGCCGGATAGTATCACCTCGCTCGTATTCGTCGTGCACTACCGCGGGGAGCAAATCCGTGAACACTTCGGGGGGAGCTACCGTGGTAGATCGGTGATCTACGTTGACCAAGTTACCGCAAACGGCACGGGAGGAGCGCTCCGCGCTGCCCGACCGGTGCTTGGAGAGCGCTTCATGGTGGTGCTCGCCGACGACCTCCACGGCGCGCCCGCGCTCCAGGAGCTCACGCGCTACCCGCTCGCCATCCTCGGCGCGATTTCGCCGACGCCTGAGCGCTACGGCGTGCTCACCGTGGAGGACGGGATACTCGTCGGCATTGAGGAGAAGCCGCAGCGCCCGCGCTCAAACCTCGTGAACACAGGCGCGATGGTCCTTGACCAGCGCATCTTCGCGTACGAAACGCCCACCACGAATGGTGAGGTGTTCCTCACCGACCTGGTGACAGGCCTCGCGCACGATGCTCATGTCCACGTGGTCGCGCAGCCGCGGTGGTGCCCCATCGGCTACCCCGAGGACCTACCGAAGGGCGAGGCATTCCTGCGCGACGGTGGCCACGCACCCACGCTACGCACCTGAAGTTAGAGCGCCTCGTGGCACCAGTTGCACCGACTTCCGTATGACGTGGAAGTCGAGCGTGCGGTCGAGGAGGCCGTAGAGGACACCCGCCGCCTCGAGGAGAGCACACACAGGGATGAGGGCAACCTGGAGTACTCCGTAGGCAACCTTGCGCGGCAGGGATATCGCGACATAGCGGACATTTACCGCATAGCCGATGAGGTACATGAGGATATAGGTCGCAAAAGCGAGCGATGCGAGTATGCCAACCACGAGCGGCACGCGGATGGGGTGGAGAATGTTCACGATCGTGTAGAGGATAACGAGCCACGAAAAAGACCAGAGGAGCGACATGCCGGAGAGCATGAGCTTGTACCGGGGGCGTATGTCGTTTGCTTGGAGGACATTCGCGATACCGCGGAACCAGCGCCTCCGCTGCTTCACGAAGTCTATCGCCCGCTCGGGGCTCTGCTCGTGCACGTAACCAGAGACGTGCCCGAAACGGTACCCACGCTGCATCATAGCGAGACCCCAGTACGCATCCTCGGTGATGCACTGGTCGGGGTAAAAATCGAACCCTCCCGCCTGTTCAACGCTGTTCCTGCAGAGGATGAATGATCCGTGCATACCGAACACGCAGACGCCAAAGAGGTACTGGAGGAAGTACCGCCCGAGGTCATCCGCGGTGCGGAGTGAGTCCGCGAGGGTGTAGAGGAGGTTTTCGCGCATGGTGCGGTGGTAGAGTATTGTGCCCTGGCCAATGCGCGGCTTGTAGGCTGGGTCACGGAGCGTCCGACGCTCCTCAGCGGCGGCGAAGCGGAGTATCCCCTGCACCGTACCAGCGTCTATGCGCGATTCGTCGTCGAGGTGAAATATCCAATCATGTGGCCGTGCAGCAGACTCCTGGAGCGCGAAGTGGAGCGCCCGCGCTTTGTAGCGAGCACTCCGCTCGGTCGTAAACGCTGGGTGCACCTCGATGACCCGTACCCGCTCCCCGTACGGCACCTTCGCGAGGAGAATGCTGAGGTGCGGCGTCGTCTTCTCGGTGACCACCTCGACGACGTACGGCACGTGGATGCGGTGCGTCCGCATGAAGCGCTCCATCGTCTCGATGACACCGACCGCGGTTGCAACGACGGTTGGCTGGTTCGTGCCCCGCGTTACAAGCCGAAAGTAGATGCTACCCCGCGGCAGCGGAGCCGGTCGCCTGTCGTGGAGAGTGTCGTGGTAGAGCAGGATGCCGAGGAGCGAAACGACCGCCGAGGGGAGAGGCACGAGCCAGAGGATACTCAAAAATGCCTGCACCTGCTCGATGGTTGAGGACGGCAGCGCCGCGCGGGTAAGGTTGAAGTAGTCCACCTCGAGGAGCACGAGGGCGATCGCGGGAAAGAGGACCGCAGCGGCGATACTGATGTGGTTGCGCTTGATAGCGCGTGCGATACGGCGCAGGAGAAGCATACCTGGCGTGGTAAATTATGTCCGGGTGAGCTCACTACGCATCCAGAGGGGAAGCTTGAGGAGTGTGTGGGTGCCGTCTGCGTTGTGCACCACCATGCCACTGTTGCCAGTAAAGCCCCACGGCATGATGAGAGTAAAGCCTTCATCAAGGAGTGCCGACGATATACTTTTCACCGCGATGTAGTTCTCATCGGTCTGGTAGAGCTCATTGGCAGCACGCGTCGGATGTTGCACCGCGTCGGGATCGTAGAAGTTGTAGGCACCAAGCTCGAGCACCCACTTCGGCTTACCGGTGATGGTGCGGAAATCGGCGACCTCATCGGGGCGCATGCGGTAGATGTGCATCGCGTACACGTCGGTGCAGTCCTCAACAAGCGTCGTACGGAGCTTTTCATCGGAGAAGAGGCGATACTTAGGCTGTGCATGCTCCTCGAGGTCGGAGAAGCCGACATACGTGGAGCCGGCGAGCGGCTTGAGGGTATCGTATGCCATTTTGAGGTACGTATGCATGTCCGCTGCAGTCACGCGGGAGGTGCTCGCTGCTGGCGACCAGGTGAGCTCCCCGTACGGCTCATTGAAGGTCTGCCACATGCGGATGTTTTCGTGCTGCCGAAAACGTGTGACGTACGCCGCGAGTGCATCGCGGTACGCTGCACGGCCATGTTCTGTGCGAACGAGTTCCCAGCGGAAATTGCCATCGAAAGGCTGTGGATCACCCGCGTAGTTGCCCGCTCCCATGACACAGATGACCGAGATACCATGGGCCTGCGCTCGTGAGAGGTAATCATCGAGGTGCACCGCGTACGCCTCAGCGAGCATGAAGTGGCCATCACGGTAATCAAACAGTGACTCAAGTTGACAGAACGTGCGCACCTCCCGTACCCCAAGTGATTCGATAGTCGCGAGGTCACCCTCAATGCGCGCAGGATCGTACGCAGCACCAAGCCAATTTATCACCTGACTACCGTCGTGGGTGTCGAGCCAGGGGAGGTTGATGCCGAGGTTCTCGGACGTGTAGGCAACCGTACGAGTCGCCGTGTCGACAGAGACCGACGGCGCGATGCCCTGCTGTTCCTGCACCGACGCGGCGGGAACGGCGTGCACGGTCAGTGCAGGTGTAGCAACAAGCGCATGGATCCCCGGGAAGAAGGGCAAGAGGAAGAAGGCGGACACGCCCGTGAGCACGAGGGCACGGACCAACCTGAGGGTGAGGTGTCCGATCGTCATACGTCAGTAGATAGCGCCACATCACCCTGTGGCTGCGGCTTCTCGACGCGGGCGTAGTCGTCTTCGTAGCGCACGATGTCGTCCTCACCCAGGTAGGAGCCGCACTGCACCTCTACGATGACGAGGGGTGTGTCGTGCATGTTCGCGAGCCGATGCACAAAACCCTTCGGCACGTAGCAGCTCTGGTTCTCCAAAAGGACCTGGTGACCGATGTGGCTCGGATGCCCCTGTGCCCGCACCTGCACGGTCGCGGTGCCGACCACCACCACCCAATGCTCGCTCCGCTGCTCGTGGCTCTGGAGACTTAGCCGGGCACCGGGGTGCACGATGATCTTCTTCACCTTGAACGCTGGCGTGTCCTCGAGGACGTAGTAGACCCCCCAGGGGCGCACGCCCACCTCGACGTACTCCCGCTCCCGGAGGTGCTGCGGCACTGTGGCAAGCGCCGATTCGAGTAGCGGAGCATCCTGAGGATTTTCGATTCGCCGCACGTAGGAGGAGCTGCTGTGCGTCTTTGCGCCCAGACCGTCGACAATACGTACGCCGTAGCGCTCACACACGGCGCGCTCGGGTATTTCGTACGCAAAGCGGTCCCCGCCCTTCGTGAAGAGTATTTCGTGCGCACTGTCGCGTGCCCGGATGTCCCGTATGAGCCCTTCGAGGGTCTCGCACACCGAGCCGTCCGTGTCGCTCGCGAGCACCGCCCGATCCACCGGCTTGAGCGAGCGCACGACGCGCAAGCGGTACTGCTCGTCCTGGAAGCTCTCCGTTCCGCGCTTCCTACGCGCCTGCGCATCGTTGTTCACGATGACCCAGAGCTCGTCCGCGAGGGCTTTCGAAAGCTCGAGACATTCAATGTGCCCCGGGTGAAGCGGGTTTGCATACAGGGATGTAATGGCAGTGCGCATGGTTTTTGCTTATGTGTTGTAGCACATATTTACTCGAAAGTAAATGGGTTCAATGGTAATTGCTCACACCCTCCGCATACTGTCTCTGCGAGCCCCCGCCTGCCGCGGGGATGACCGCAGGCCTTTAGTCGCGAGCAGAGGTGGCGGGAAGCGGTCCATGATATGAGCGGCATTTCGGTACCACAACGAACACAACCCTGGATTGCTTCGTCGTCTCCCGGCGGGTCGGCTTCTCGCAATGACACCGACATCGGACTGTGGATGGTGCGAGCAATTACGTTCAATGGTGCCTGCTCCCAGCATTCGCGCACAGGGTCAATTAAGCCATGCCGCAACGAAACCGCCTCCAGCAGAAGCAGAGGTTACGGCAATGAGGGTACGGGGAAACTTGCCCCCGACGCGGAGCCAGCCAGTATACCCCTGGTACGGCTGGCTATTGTACACCGCGACACCGGTGTTCGGGTCTGCGGCCGCGGACACGTCTACAACGACCCTCTGTGAACAACCTGTTTTCGTTGGCCGCCCTGCGAGTCTCAGTACTTCGTAGGTGCTGCATTACACATGGTGTTTGTGAATGAGATGACATGCTCCACCATAGCAAGCGGCAGTGGGGGGTATAGGGATACCGCTTCGTGCACAGGCTGCTCCGCAAGGCGACTGTACTGTTGACTGTGTGCTGACCGCATGCTCATGACTGCCCGTCGGGTGCTGGGGTGCCGAAGAGCTGCACGACGAATGTTGCTTCCCTGCCCTTGTACGTGCCGCGCGCAATGCCGACGCCTGTCTCGGTAAACGCACGGTTGAGGAGGTTGGCACGGTGTCCCTCGCTCTCCGACCACGCACGCACTACCGCGTCTGCGGTCGTAAATCGCACCGCGAGGTTCTCCCCCGCGGCGGTGAAGGGGTATCCTACCGCGTCGTACCAGTACCACGGGGTGACACCGGTCGGGCTCGTGTGGGCGAAGTACCCCTTGTGCGCCATGTCCTCCGCTTTACGCTGCGCAGCCTCGGTAAGGCGCGGGCTCACCAGGAGTACGGGCGCCGCCGCCTGTGTACGCGCCTCGTTCGTGCGCTCAATGACGATACTGCGTACCACTGCCGCAACACCGCCCTGTCCGCGGAGCACGTAGGTGAGCCCCACAGCGAGGAGTGCGAGCACGCCACACACCAACCCCATACGCACAGACCAACGCACCCACCTACTGGGTGCGTTGGATGTATGCTCGTTGTGCTGCTCCGCAAGATGCATATACTCCGTACAGTGTAGCACCGGGCAACCGTGTGCGAGAATCTATCTCACGCGCAGACTACGGAAGCTGCGGTTTCGGGGCAACGCGTTCAGGGCAAGCTATCTCGTTGATCTTCCAGAGAGTCGTCTTGTACACGTAGCCGGTCGGCGTGCGCTCATCCCGAAGGCCAAAGGAAACCCACGGCGCGAGCACGTCGCTCGCGTAGCGGAGCTGGAATGCGTCAACCGACTCCGTCGTCTTATGGTCGAACACGCCGGTCATCGCAAGGGTGATACCGAGGTGCTTGGCAAGGAATCCCTGCAGCTTACGCACTTCGTCCTCTGGATTCGCACGCCCCTCGCGCAGGTACGAGGTGAGGAGTGGTACGCATACCGCCCCAAGCACCTCCCCTTCAGTATCGTCTTCCTCGGGCGCGGTATCAGTACTCGTCGCCACCGTTCCCGACGCAGACGTGGAAGTGCTTGCATCAGGAGAACCGCAGTTCATACATGCGCCACCGCCACGCGCGTGCTCCTGTTCGCCCGCTACCGTGTCGGTGCTCGTTGCGCCGGTATCGGTATCGTCTGTGCTGGTCGCACTCGTGTCGGTCTCATCGGTGCTCGTTGCTCCGTCGTCCGTGGCACCGTCCGTGTCGTCACCATAGCCAGAATCATCATCATCTTCACCATCATCGGTGTCGTCCCCTCCATCGTCGTCACTACAGTTCCAGGGGCAATCACCATCGTCACCACACTCATCATCGTCATCACACTCACCACCATCACCATCATCACCCCAATCGCTGTCACCAAAAACCGGCGGACAGGGGCGCTCATCCGTTACGATAAAATCGTCGCTGTGGGACGCGTGCCCATCCCACCCCTCCTCGCGTACGGTAAGCTCCTGCCAAGAGGTGTGATGACCGTGGCCAGACTTGTGGCAAATAGTCACCCTGTCATCACCACGGCCATCCCCATGGTGGTCACCATGACCCCCACGAGCAGCAAACACCGACGCTGTAGACAAGACACCGAACACCGCAATCACAAAAGCGGTCACCATGATACTGATTACTGATCCTGTATTCTTCATATACTGCTGGATAATATGCTATTGGTATGGCGCCCTATTCGACAGCCACACAAATAGGTGGTTTTGTAATGGACGCACAATACACAAAATATGTGGAAAGTCAATGTGCATTGCGGTACCTCCTCACCCTCTACACACTGTCTTATAAAGGAACTACCCACACCATGAGGTATCCTGAAGTGAGGCGAGAT
>CAZMPG010000047.1:0-6736 GCA_964568345.1 uncultured Candidatus Saccharibacteria bacterium
AAAGGTACTTGGTACTTTACCCTCGTGCCAGAGTACCGAGTACCTTTTTCTTGCGAAGTAGAGAGTAAGAAGAGGAAAGGGGAAAGATAAAAGAGACGTGGGTCCACGTCTCCGAGGGCGGAAGCCCGATGGAGATCGGCCCCTGTAGAGGATTCCCACAGCATCGCACTCGGGATTCCCTTCAGTTCTCGTGCAGAGGGAGTGTGCTCCTCTGTACGTCAAAATGGGCCGCGGGTTTGCACACCCGCCATGTTCCCAAAGGAGGGAATATGAGGAAATACGAAGCCCTGTACTCGTGCTCCGAGTGCCGGGGCAACTCCCCGGCGTGGGGTATGGATTGCCCTACGTGCGTATGGGCGGGTCGGGACGACCCGTACGAGGAGAGGGAAATCCTCGCCGCCTCCGATGAGGAGGCGATCGAACTCGCCTGCGGGCGAGAGGGACTCTTTCTCGAGTCCCTATACGATGACTCCGGGAGGAGAGTCATCCCCATGCCCAGGTAGGGCGATATGCCACGGATGGCACGCTGACAGCGGGCGCTGCGAGAGTGAAGCCCGTACTCTGTACCGCACAGTGTTGGGGCTTCGACACAGTGCAGAGGGCGCCACGGTATCCCCGTTGGCGTGCACACACCCCTTCCGATGCCATGAGAAGGGGTTTCGCAGCCAGAAGGAGGAAAACATGGCACTATTTTTTGTGACCGCTCAGGCGGTCGGGGAGGCCGACATCACCTCCCTACACATCGCCTCCTCCTCCGAGGAGGAGGCTATTGAGAGCGCAAAGGACGCGCTCTGGGCCGAATATGGCCCTTACACCCCTGGGGGTGCGGTGTTCCAGGGATGGGACTGGATAGACGCACGGATTGCGTGACCACCCTTCTTTATGGGATGAGACGTGGATCTCGTCCCCCTTATCCACATCGTAAACGTCGTATTGCGGTGTGGTAGGGTCAAGGCAATCCGCCAAAAGTGATTGTCGTCCAGAAAGCCATGTTGCCAATACCTCCTAATAAGCGTTCGGCTCATCCGGCGCGAAGCGGATGATGCCGCACACCAACCCTTGGTAACGGGGGCGAATACGTTACCTCACCAAGCTCCATGGGAGGAAACACCCAGTGGACAAAAAGGCGCCAAGCTAAGGCGGCGCTGAAAAACAATAGTCTTGCCCCCAAGACAACTGGGGTGGGGAGAATATGTTGTCGTGGTTCTTTGGGAAGCCTCATATAAGCCTCCCACTGTTCGCAGATGTGTGTCTGCGCTGATGAGTCGGAAACGACGAAACAGGGTCTTTGTGTACGTGATGGATGGGGTAGGGAGTACGTACGACGCACGTCGCACCCTGTCCACCAATGCCCAGGAGGGTACCATGAAGACTGCCATCGTTTTCGTTCTTTTTCTTTTTTCCGCAATCGCCGTTGCGCAGGATTGCGCGACGGTGATCCGGGCCGAGGCGCAGAGCCTCGGAGCGCCGGTTGCGGTGAAGAGCCGCACCGCCATTCCCGGTGACCTCCTTGTCCTCACGACGGAGGACGCGGAGCACAGGTTTGCCGACCAGGCAACTGTGCTGCAGCGGGAGTACTTCCCCAATCTCTACGCTGCGGCGCTTGGAGTGCAGCCCGACAAGATGCGGCTCGGGGTGGTTGAGGGCAAGGACGGGCACAGGGACCCGGCCCTCTGGCTCATGCTCTACGTCGAGCGGGATGGTCAGTGCACCTCCGGACGTATCGGCGACCGGGTGTACGGCAGCAGCAATGAGGCCCCGGCCCAGTTCCTTCGTGCGATACGGGACTGGGAGCAGGCTCATCCGCTGAGCTCGCTCGTCGACGGACGCGACCCGCGGATCCAGTGGAAGTGACGTTTTTCGGGCAAGCCAGGTGCTTGCCCATCGTTTCAAGCATTGAATGATGTTGAGTGTTTGAAACGAGTGTATGACACACAAGCCCGTACTATGCGGGCTTGTGTGCTGCCAGCTCTTTTTCCAGGTACATGAGGACGTGTCGTGCGTACTCGGGTATATCGCCAAGGTGTTCGCGTGTTTTCTGCAGGAAGAGGTCCTTGTCGAGCTTTTCGTATTGGTGCACGAGTATGTTGCGCATGCCGGTAATGGGCGCGAGACGCTTTGCGAGGTCATGGGGGAGGATGCCGTGTTCGGCGACGATGGTGAACGTACTGAACAAATCTTCCTCAAACGGCAGGCCTGTACAGCGCATGATGTGCTGGTTGATGTCCACCATGGTGTCGCTCATGAGCTGCACCAAGCGTTCCGCAATGTGGATACTGCCATGTGTATCTGCGAGAATATCCGCGTCGGTCATGCGTGTAAGGAATGCAACAAGCTCACCCTGATATCCGTCGAGGGCGGCGAGTTTTCGTGAGATCAGTTGTTGCGAAACCGTCATGGGTGAGTAAGGTAAATAGTGCGGAGGCGCTCGTAGTTTGCTTGGCGAATGGGCACCGTCTCCATGTATCGCGCAAACGCGTACGCCTGAAGCGTAGCGAATGCGGTCGGTTCGTCTTCGTAGAGCACCAGCGCATTGCTCGTCGCGAGGTGAAGGAGGAGGGGGGGTGCGGTGCGGAGGTTTACGAGGTCTATCATGCGTTCGTCTGACACGCGCACCACGCGCATGAGGTCGGAAATGAGGAGGCCCTGCTCGTCGAACGAGAGTGGTTTCGCACTCGTGTAACCAATGTCGTAGTCGCTCTCTTTGTGTGTCTGCCCCGTCACCCGTGAGCCAAAGAGGAGGACAACCGAGAGCCCGTACGTACGGGCGATGTCCGGCATATATTCGGTACGAAATGGTGGTGTTGGTGTGGCGTCCATGGGGCGAGTATAGCACGGTGCGGCAGGTGCATGTAGTATCGTTGCGTACGACGTAGTAAAATGATTGGCATGCACCACGAAGCCGGAAGATTTTCGCTGAATGAAGCGCACACGCAGCCGGTAGGGCATGTAGATGTGCGGCATGGAAGGGGTAGCGTGCATGGCAGGCGGGAGGTGCCCGCAAAAACGAGCATTGAAGCGCACGTGCTCCATGCCTTCGGCGAGGGTGACCCTCGCGAGTCGCTGCAGGTGGTTGCCGGCCGTGTCGCGGGTGTCGTCAAGAGCGGGCTGCTCGATGAGCGGGGGAGACTTATTGCGGAGGGAACAGGGCCGGTGCATGCGGAGATACAAAACATCCTCCTCGCATACCTGTACCGTGCAGTGCCGGTGCGAGAAGGTATGGCGCGGGAATACAAGCGAATACTGGAGGGTATCCAGCGATCGGTGACCGCCACACTGTCGTGGTGCCCAAATGCTGGCAGTATCGTGCAGGGGGTGTTTGCGCCCGAGCGCGAAGCGGGGCTCATGCGCATGCTCGAGTACGCACACACCAGGGCTGTGGCGCTCGAGGCAGTGTGTGCTCGTATGGCGGGAGAGACAGGTGGCACTGTTTACTACGACATTTTCCACAACAGCGAAATAGACGCGCACGACGAAGTGGATGCGGTGGAGCTCGTGTATGGGTGGGACACAGAGCGGGGTGTGCCGAGTGCGGTGCACTATGCCGCGCTCGCGCAGGTGAAATCGCCGGGGTGGCTTAGTGGTGGCGAGCGGGAGCGTAGTCTTCGGGAAGAGGCCGTGCACCGCGCGCATACCGGTCTCCTTGATCGCTTGGTGCGGTACCCGCTCGAGCGGTTTGCACCGCGCGACCACAGGGAAGCGATCGATACGTCGCGGTTTGCGGAGTCGTCCGCAGACTTAGTGGGCCTGTTTAAGTTGGGGGAGGATAATCCCGATGAGGCGTGGGAAATCATCGAGCACGATGTACCGAAGGGCGACGAGCGGATATCTGCCGCATACTACGCGTCGGTCGAGGTGTGTGTGCGCACCGTTTGTCGTGACGCCGAGTCCGACAACCTGTTCTGCAGGGGCTTGCTTGAGAAGCTGCGCGCCAAGCTTACCCCGCACACGCAGCGGACGCATGCGCATGCCTTGCGTGCACAGGACGTACTCGTGGCGCTGCCAGACGAGGTGCGTTCTGTGGTGTATGTGGGGGGTACACTGGCGCACGAAAAGGCGCTCCCCGTACCTGTGGGGGACAGCGCCCCGGGTCTGGTGTACCGCAAGGTCACCGAGAAAACGGGCGCGAAAAGATAGACAAATATTCATGTATGTGGTTTACTGCGTGTTGCCCTGAACTTTGAGGTACCATATGATGCCATTCATATCAAACAACCCCGCGGTGCTGCGTGAGCAGGCGCTCGAGGAGCTCCTCGCGGCGCAGTGGGAGGAGGTTGCGGCGCTCCTCGCGCGGAAGATGCGGGATGAGCTTTCCGAAGATGAGTACCGCTCGCTTCGCGTGGAGCTTGCGGCAGCGTACGAGCGGCGCATCAACGAGCTGTATGAGGTGTCGGGTAATACGGAGTAACACCATTCCCGGTTAACTCCGATGAAGAGGTACATGAGAAAGCGCCAGGAAACCATTCCTAGCGCTTGTGCGGGGCGTGATCCATCACACCCCGCTTTGTTTTTTCTCCCAGCACCCACATCATGCGGCTGCTGGTCGCTCCCCTCAAGCTCGCTACTTCAGCGATTCGAGGGGAGCTCCATCATAATGATATGTTCCGACTAGCCCCCTAACATACGCACCTCCTCCCCGGATGGGGTCGTGTGGGGCTTTTCCACGCGAGTCCTCTGCTTGGGAAGCTCGCGGTAGCAATATATCATTTTTATGTCACATTATCAATATCCTCGAGCGAAACCGCGCTCTCGGGCTCGCCACGTTCTTGTGCGGCCTCCCACGCAAGGGTAAACAATGCACGTATCAGGCGTGCAATATCCGCGTGCTCGATCAATACGCTGACCGGTGGTTCGCGGAACGACGTAATGACAACCTTGTTTTCATAGATAGAGATATCACCGTCAAAATCGAGTTCTTTTTTGAAGGTGACCCACCGTGCCTTCCTATATTTCTGAGTGTCGTGCACGCCCTTGATGGGTCCTCTCGTTGATGTGTACAGTACCTCAATCCATATTTTTTGTCGTACCCGTGAAGAAGTGCCGGAGTAGAGGCCCGGGAAACGTCGCAGGAGACAATCGAGGTCGGTGAACGATACACCACCCTCGTTTTTTGAGGTCTGTACTTCTTTCAAAAGCTCACGGAGCCCCTCCTCACCCTCGAAGTACCGCACGACCGGCCGTGTGCCGCGGGAAAGGTGGGTGTGGCGGAGTTCTTCGATAGCGCCGTGCGTCTCCTCTTCGGCGCGGAGCACCTCCTGTTTGCGCTCCTCGAGGATACGCTCGAGCTTGATGGGGTCTTCTGGGTAGAAGAGCTGCTTCGTGCCGCCGGTTTTGGTCTTGGTCGCTGCGGTGCTCACGAGCCCGCGCTTCATGAGGCTGTCGAGCACGGTGTAGACGGTGCCGCGCTTCACCTTCGCTTGGGTGCTCACTGTTTGCGCATTTGCACCCCCAAGAGCCAGGAGCGTGAGGTACACCGCCGCCTCTTTGTCGGAGAGGCCGAGCGACTGGAGCACCTGTGCATGGCCTGCCATAGCGGCAGTATACCGCACAAGCGCGCAGAGCGAAACCGCGCGGTGTGTAGCAGTACTGTTGCTACAGTATAGCAAAAACAAAGAAGTCATAATATCTATGTATATAAACGTAAAAATGTGAAATAAATGAAGCTATTTCAATATAGTGCTGAATGTGATTGACAAGAATATCGTGCCATGCTACACTAGGGGAAGCTACAGAGAGCACGGGTGGCAGCAGGAAGCTGTCACCAGGCTCCAGCAGTGCGTGTTTTTGAAACTATGGCTCTACCAAGCCGCGCTTATATAAAAAACAGGCACCATGCTGGAGATGCTTGACAAAAAAGTAAAACCGTGCTACGCTAGGAGAAGACTGGAGGCAGCGTGACGGTGATGAGGCAGGGCGCATAAGTTATACAACAATCGCCCCATGTGCTCGTCCTCGTCACGCTACCGCCACAGAGGCGGAGGGTTCTTTCAAACACGGAGGTAAGCGGCGTGCTGCCGCACACCCTGATCCCTCACTTTCTTTTGTGTAATGAGTGGTAGAGGCGATTCTTGAGGTGGCCGATGCCCTGTGCGTGGTTCTTGAGCCCTTGCTCGCGAACACGCGCATCGGTCTCAGAGCAAAATGCTTCGTAATACACAAGTTCCCATGGAGCCCCTCGACTTGTGTATTGTGATTGGCCAGCATTGTGCTCACTCAAGCGTCTTCGCAGATCTGCTGAATACCCAATGTACATCTTATCTGTACTTTGACTGTAAAGCAGATAGACGTAGAACATACTCGCAGCATATCACACAAAAGAAAGTGAGGGACGGTGACCTACAGCCGGCAAGTGTAGGCAAGAAGAGGTGTGTGCGGAAAAACGGTGCGATGCTGCCTCGTTTGCAAGAGGTGCGCGCATCACGTAGTCGGCAAGCAAGCAAACCGAACCGATGAACGATGCTCTGTCTATAAGGCGAGCGCACTTCGACCGGCTTCACCTCGCCAAAGTGCAGCAATGCACGATGGCGGGTTCGTAAGGAGATCGGCCGCCCATGAAAGACCTAAACCAGCTTTCGCGAGCGGAAATGTCCTTTCGAGACATTCTATTCCTTGAGGAGGGAAGAATCCGAGGCGCACAATAGTGCGCGTCCGTAGGGATCTGTGTGCAGTGGCGCACAGCCCGGACCTTGTCAAACAAGCGAGCGAAAGCGCCGCACGGCGCTGGAGCGAGCTTCAT
>CAZMPG010000048.1:0-6521 GCA_964568345.1 uncultured Candidatus Saccharibacteria bacterium
TAGTACTACTAGAGTACGGTGGATAATCCATTTACACAAAATATTTTACAGACTCTACGTTGGCTCCCCGGTCGCCGCGGTCGGCTCCTCGTGCGCGTACTTTCCGTTCCTGCACCACATCGTGCGGCACCCGTGCGCAGTGCCCCACGCAACACCGCGCACCACCCGGTCGTCTACGATAGTGACGTCGCGTGGATCGAGCGCAAGCTCCCCAAGCGTCGCAGCGTAAAGCTGGCCTTTGTCACTCACCGCAAACTTGATCGAAACGAAATAGCGACCGATATCCTCGCGCTCAATGATGGAGCGGCGCTCCGCTATCTGTTCCTCTCCCGCTGTTGCGAGGGCAACGATTGCGAGCCGGTACCATTGCCCGTGAGGTACTTCAGCACATCCTTGGTCTCGGGAAAAAGCTCGCCTCGCTCCGGGCAATACAGCGTCCTTCCCCAGTCGAAGATTATGGTGTGCATACCCGCATATTCCACAGACCTCACGCACCGTACAGCTCGCTGTGTGTCCCTATCGCGTACAGGTAGATGGTGTTGGGATCGGTCATGCGGTACACGATTCGCCAATCGCCGGTCACGTTGATACTCCGGTAGCCGGCGTACTCGCCGGTTAGCTTGTGGTTGTGGAGCATCGGATGGAACTCGTCATCGTACAAAAGCTGCAGGCGGGTAGCGGCACGTTCGCGGACCGATACCGGAGCCCTCTTCCACTGGCGCACAAACAGTCGGCCTCGCTCAAACTCGAGCATACGTTACGCATCAAGGTTAGCGACAAGCGTGGCAACAGTTGCGAAGCGCTTGGTCTTCTTTGCCTCACTTCGCTCTCGCTCGGTCTCCGCAATAACCTGCTCGAGGTAGGGCGATGGCTTGTATGATGCTGAGATGGTGAGCTCGCGATCTCGTGCAAACTGGCGAAGAAACGCGTTCACCACAGTACTTAGGGGCACGCCAAGCTCCTCGGCCACTTTCTTTGCCTCGGCCTTGAGCTTTTTATCGGTTTTTATGGTGAGAACGGTGTAGGTGTTCATATACCGAAGTATATACGTTGGTATATATGTGTCAACCACACGTCCAGACCTCTTGCGATCGAGCGCTATGCAGCACCACATCGTGCTCGGTATGCACGCAGGCACTCCTCAACGGCAGCCGTTTTTGGAAACCCCCATGTCGCCGCTCGTGTACTCGCGTCGTGTTCAAGCGTGTCGCCATCGCCCTCGCGCCAGTTTCTCCCCTGCATGACGTGCCCAAGCTCGTGCGCGATGACCCACCGTAGCACCTCCGCATTCGCATCGTGGGGGATGGTGAGCTGCACCACGCGGTACGCTTCCCCGCACGGCGGGAAGTGCATCACCTGCGCCACCGCGCCCTCGTGGAGCACCATGAGAGTGAGGTTGCGCGTCACCGTGTTGAAATCATCCTCGGGAAGTACGGAAAGCACGTCCACGAATGCACACCGTGCGCTCTCGTAGAGGTGGAGGCTCTGCTGTGAAGCGACGTATGCTGCCGCTTTTTCACGGGCATTCATGACTGGCAAGATTGACGTATTACCGACGTGTCGTTGATGGGCGACTCACAGCACCGCGTCCTTGCCTACGTTGAAGCTTGTGAGTACCGCATCCAGTATGTGTGTATACTTCGTGTAATCAGGATCGTCTGACCAAAGACCCGCTCGTACCTCGTATCCGTCTTTGCAGACGATCTTTTCTACGACTGGTGGATATTTGTCTCCTTCATCAGCAAAGGGCACGTACTCACCGCTATCAACAAACTCCATGGTATTGCAGTAACCTATCTCAACCCACATGCTACCCTGTTCTGGTACCCCGGTCCCATGCAGGTTGTTTTCAAACGGCGTACTCTGGAGCGACCAGGGGCCATTCTGCCCCTTGCCGGGATAGTTACGTGCGACCCAATCCCGTGGGACCATGATAGTGAATGAATCCATTTTACCATCGATACCTGGCTCATGTACTGAAAATGTTTTCCAACTCTCGCCTGGCAGTATCGTCTGCGACGTTTTCACCGTGTGCCTTGGAAGCGCAAGATCAGACGGTGTAGGTACCACAACGTCGTCAGAACCGTAGCCCGACCTGTCGAAATAGAATGACCAGCACACGCCAGCAAAAAACCCCACAAACGGCAGTACGACAAAGAGCCCGAGCGAGAGGTACTTCGAGAGCGTTGTCTCGCGCATGAGGGGCGCGTACCACGCATCACGTACTGGCCCTTGATCTGTCGAGACACCCGGTGTTGCCCTGTGTTCTACCTCCATGCCATCACTTTACCACGCGCAATGCGTGAGAACGTACGACGTGCTGTGTATAGTGGCGCAACACCTTACGGCAGCAGCGGCCACCGCGCGAGGAGCTTCGTCGCGTGCGCCACGAATTGGTCGGGGTCAAGGCTGTTGCGCTCGGCGATATCGCGGAGCTTGTGGAGCTTGCGCGGATTCCGTACCTCGGTGATCGGGTTGCTTCCCATACGTCGCGCGACACGGCGAAAGAAGAGCCACCGAAGTGTGTACTTCGGAAACATGTACACGAGCCCCGCGGTGTAGAGGTGCCAAGCAAGCGGAAACATAACGGCAGTGTGCCCCGACCACCGTGCGCGGGTGTACGTGTACACGACATCCGACACCTCACTCCACCGCGCGAGTACCCCTGAAGCGGCGCAGTACTCCGCGAGCTCCTCCGCCACATCTCGCTCATGCCATGCCGCATCGTACTTCGGCATTGAGAGCCACGTATGCCACAGGTTGGTGAGCATATACAGATGGTGCGATAGCGACGTTACGTAGTACGGTGAGACTCAAGGGTGGTCATGCGGTCGCGAGGTCGCGGAGGTACTGCGAGACCGATCGGTATCCCTTCTCAATCGCCTTCTTCTCTATACGCTGCTTGTCGTGTGCTGATATTCGGAAACGTATGACGGCATCCTGTGTCCCCTCGTACTCCTGCTCCGCGACAATGAGCGCGGGGAGATCGAGGATGAGTGCCGAAACGTCTTCAGCGAGAAACTCTTGATCTAAGTTTGCCGCCCTGCACACAATATGCACCACATCCCCACGCTTCTTTTCAAGCGTATATGGGTACCGCTTGTGCTTTGTGGTTATTGTGGCGTTTGTTTTCATACTCAAGGGAGCAAGGAGGCAATTTGTCTCAAGATCTGCTTCTTATAAAACGGCTTACAATCGCCAGCATGGACGGGAATAATAATATCGAACAGCAGCTTGCGATGCTTAAACTTCACGTGGCTCCCCCTGACGTTCACCTTCTCACACCCAAGGTGTAGGAGCAGTATCTCGATATCGGCATACCGTACCGATACTGGCCTCGACTGGAACCTGCGTAGCAGCTTCTCACCGCGGCTCATGTAGCTACATTTTATACGTGTGTAGGTACACTGTCAAATGAGACAAGGCGGTGCTTAACTGCGCGAGTACCCCTGAAGCGGCGCGGTATTCCGCGAGCTCCTCTACCACATCTCGCTCGTACCTCGCTCCAAATTCTAGCGGGTGACTCCTGCCCGAGCCCGACCGTCGCTGCGCGACATGTCTCCGCTTTTCAAGTCCCGCACGCGAGCAAAGCAGTTTGCTCGCTCGCGCACATACAAAAAGCCCCGAAGGGCTCTTTGTATGTGCGCGGACGACGGGACTTGGTCACCAGTGCTAACCATTTCTGTTCGCTGTGCTCCAGAAATGCTAAGCACTCTCGACCCCCGCTCGGCGGCTCGCCACTTCCGCTACGCTCCAGTGTCGGCTTCGCGCCGCCTCGGTTCAAGTCCCGTCGTCCGTCGCAACCGCAACAACCACAAAGCGTTGCTTTGTGGTTGGCGGATTGCGCGGACGACGGGACTTGAACCCGCAACCTCCCGCGTGACAGGCGGGTGCTCTAACCAGTTGAGCTACATCCGCAACGAGGCATAGCGTACCGCACTTTTCCCACTCCGGCAACCTTGCTAGTGACAAGGTTCAAGAAATAATCGCAACGCCCTGGCGGGGTAAACCGCGTGGTACGTCTAGTATGCTGCAGACGTGTACTTTCTATGGAAGTCGCGCAGGATGCGGGCAAGCAGGGCGAGCGCGGATCCGAGGCCGAGCACGAAGGTGGTACCCATGAGCCGCGGCAGCACCTCTGGCGGCTGCATCACGAGGCTCCACCACAGCCCGGTGACGGCGAGCGCGCCACAGAGCACCAGGTGCACCAAGAACGAGCGAAAAAGAAAGGTGTTCATACACCTATAGTAACGCGCGCGCACGGCGATACGTTTCGGCTTGCCTACGTGGTGCCGGGGGTGGGGATCGAACCCACGACCTGACGCTTATGAAACGTCCGCTACTAACCATCTGAGCTACCCCGGCGCTGTGTTGTCTGTGCAGCGACATACCCAAACATTCCAAGTATCTTGTACTTCAGTCCCGCTGGTTTTTCTATCTGCAGCGCCAGTATACCATAATACGTATCATGATTCTCGTATCGTTTTTTGGGGCGTTTCTTGAGAAAAACCATCTTCCCGAATCGATCTTGCGGTATTCCGAGGAGTGTGGACCAGTAGGTGAGAATCTCTAGTGAACGACTCCTGTGTATCGCGTTGATGAACACGGTCGGGCGTAGACGAGAAAACTCAACATCCATGCATTCTACAAACCATCGCTGCATCGTGACAATGATCCGCGGGTCGGAATTCACCACCGAAACACGGGTTGCAGATGCCTTCACACCTTCACCCCAGTACAACCCGAGCCCAAGTATGAATAAGTCACGTTTCGAGACACACCCAACGGCATGTTGCGCGTACGCATGTTCACGGCGAACGGTTTCAAGCCGCTTTTCACGATTCATTGCCGCACCTGCCATCCTCCCTGCGTATCCGCCACGGACCGCCTGTTCATTGAGTGCCTCCACTTGCTCGGGGGTGAGTACAATGTCGCGACACCATACACTGACACTTGCACGAGACACGCGAAGCTCTGCTGCAATAGTCTTTATGCTACGCCCCCGCATGCGCATGGAACGCGCAGCTATTCGCTCGGACGATTTTGCCATATGCTAGCATAAGCATACACGGGTGGTTCAAAAAAACAAGCTCAACGGAGAGTGTCTGAAGTGGCTTTCAGAAGCTCGTGGCGCTTGCTCCGTGAAGCATCGGGCAGGTATCCCGTCCCCACATTCCACACGAGCGCACCGCCGAGGCCTTGGTCAATGACGTACTGCGCTTTTGCTGTCACCGAGCGGGCGTTTTCGTACGACACAAACCCGCACGAGAGGTCGCCACGTGCCTTGGGGAAGGAGAGGTAGGGCACCTGTGCGGCGCTGTCCCACTTCTCGTACTTCTTGAGGTAGTAGTCGTCGAAGAGGGTTCCCATGCTCATCGTGTGCACATCAGCGGGCATGAAGGCTGCCGGAACACGTTCACCTGGCCGTCGTACGGGGTACTCCCAACACGTCGCGTACGTACCGATGCCGATGCCGAGCTTCCCCTTGGGCACACCTGCCCGCAGGTACGCGTCTATACTCGATCGCACCGAGCTTGGCGTACTGCTCCCCTCCCCCGCAAGCGCGCTCCCGTGCCACGTCTTCCAGCCACCCCAGGACCCCGCCATCGAGTAGCTCATGACAAAGATCTTGTCGGCGTACGCCGCAAGCTTTGGGTAGAGCGAGCGGTCCCCCACGCGCGTCATCGTGACCCAGTCTACGGGGACCGTGATGAGGAGGTTGGGGGCTGCTGCCCGCAGGTCGCGCACGAGCGCAAGGATGAGCGGCCCATCAGCCGCCCGCAGAGGCTCCCAGTCAATATCCACCCCATCGTAGTCGAGCGTGGCAACGAGTGCCACAATGTTTCGTACGAACGTCGCACGATACCGGTCGCTGCTCGAGCTCGCAAACGCCGCTCTATCGTCCGGCCCTCCAAGCCAGATAAGTCGCTTCACCCCCGCTTGCTCGGCACGCCGCCCCACGTCGAGCGCCATCGTGCGCCCCCCTCCCTGCGGCATGCTCCAGTGCTCGCGGAGCGTACCATCCGCCCCCACGCCAACGCTGCCGACGACAAGGTGCGTCATGAGCGAGTAATCTACGTCACGTGGCCGTACGTATGCGTACTGGTAGCCGACGTAGTAGGTCATGAGCCATGGGCTCGTATCCTGCTTCGCGCCACCCGAGACGCTCGCGCCACCGCCCAGGAGACCGGCATGGAGAGGTGTGCTCCAGGACACGCACACAACAAACACAGACACTGCCGTGAGCAGCGACACGCCAATATAGTGCGTCACACGGTAGTACATAGGGTAGGTACACAGTACACGATACTAGCCGTAGGTGCACGTACCGGTGAGGTAACTGCTCACACCTTCCATAAACAGCCCGGTGTCGTTGTCATTGCGAGAAGCCGACCCGTCGAGAGGCGACGAAGCAATCCAGGATCGTGGTCGCTGTGGTACCAAAACACCCCTCAGATCATGGACTGCTTCCCGCCACCTCTGCTCGCGGCTAAAGTCCTGCGGTCATCCCCGCAGCAGGC
>CAZMPG010000049.1:0-6415 GCA_964568345.1 uncultured Candidatus Saccharibacteria bacterium
ATGAAGCTCGCTCCAGCGCCGTGCGGCGCTTTCGCTCGCTTGTTTGACAAGGTCCCACGGCTTTGCCACGGCGTCGTCATTCCAGCAAAACCATTGTCCCCGAGAAACAACCCCAACCCATGAAGAATCCTTGACTCACACCGACCTTCCCGAAAAATGGCGCCTCCGCTTCCGTGGAGACGGGGTGGGGATGATTCCCTCGCTGTCTGACAAGACATGTATCATTTTATGTAGCATTTGTCAACATAGTCTTATACAAATTTGTAAATTGTGTAACAATGCTGTATGCTTATATATAAGTTTTTCTTGTTTATAAGTATATTTTTGTAACTATCTTATTGACACTTTCGTGTGTTCACGTATACTAGTTTTGTTACCATTCACCAGCATATCTATGCGACTTACCGCGCAAGCGCTCGAAGATGCAGGATTTAGCCACCACCAAGCTGTGGTGTATGACTACCTCATCAAGCACGGCCCTTCCCTGGCAAGCACGGTCGCCCGGCACACGCATATTGCCCGCACCCTCATGTACCGCGTACTCGACGAGCTCATCGCACTCGAGCTCGTGAGCCGCACCGACGAGCAGGGTGCTGTGGCACGCTACACACCGGCGCACCCGGTGAAGCTCCACGAGTATGCGGAGCACCAGAAACAAGCAGCGGAACACACTGCAGCAGCGATTGGGAGCGTCGTCGATACCCTCACAGGCGAGTACAACAAGTCCTTGGGGAGGCCGGGGGTAGTATTCTTTGAGGGAACTGAGGGGGTGCGTCGTGTGTATGATGACACCATAGCAAACAACAAATCGAAACGATTGCAGGTACTCCGCTCACACCTTGACAGCCAAACGCTTGGTACCGCTTTCTATAGAGAGTATGCTCAGCGTCGTGTGCGAAATAACATATTCACCGAAATCATTTCACCAACCCCCACACACGATCCACGAACCACCAAAGACACAGGCCTCCATAAGATTCGCCGCTCCATGAGAGACTGGAGGGTGCCTGCTGAAATTGACATATACGACGATAAAGTGGCAATTGTTGCATTCGACGAGCCACTCATTGGCACCATCATCGAGAAAAAAGCTGTTGCAGACACCATGCGTGCTCTCTTTAGCTACGTCTGGGAAACGCTCGATGGCCCTTCATCAGATGCTACACGAACAGATTGAGAGGTTGTTGGTTTCCCGCCCTGTGATGAGCCTCCGATATGGACGGTGGGGGGTTCTCGTGTGGGTTTGATTTTGTAACTGGTTTTACCGCTTGAGCGCCTCTACCCCCGGCAACACCCCGTCCACGAGGTAGTCGAGCATTGCGCCGCCGCCGGTCGAGAGAAAGGCGAACTTGTCCTGGAGACCGAGCTCGCGGATCGCCGCAACGGTGTCCCCGCCGCCCACGATCGAGTGCCCGGGCGCATCTGCAATGAGCGCCGCAACACTTTCGGTGCTCTTGATGTAGCCTTTCTCATAGAAGCCCAAGGGGCCGTTCCAGAGTATCGTCCGGGCGTGCGCAATGCGCACCCCAAGCTCGGTCACCGTCTCTGGGCCTATGTCCATGATCGTATCGGCGCTCCCTACCTGGTCTGCACGCTTCGTCACCACCCCCTCGGGCCCCTCTACCACCACATCGAGGGGCAAGAGGAGCTTCCCGCTCGCAAGAAGCTCGGTGGCCTTGTTCTCCCCCTCGGAGACGAGCGACTTCCCCACCACGAACCCCTCTGCTTTGAGGAAATCGTTAGCAAGCGCACCACCGATGAAGACATGATCGTACCGCGGGAGCGCCGCCTCAAGCAGGGGCTCCTTCGTATCAAACTTTGCACCGCCGAGGATGAAGAGCGAGGGGTGATCGGGGGTGAGCCCCTTCGAGAGCTCCGTAAGCTCGCGCTCGAGGAGGAGCCCCGCGAAGCCGGGGATGCGTGCGGGCACGCCGACAATGCTCGCATGTGCGCGGTGCGCCGCACCGAATGCATCGTCGACGTAGTAGTCGGCAAGCGAGGCGAGTGCGTCGGCAAACGCGGGGGCGTTGTCGGTCTCTCCTGGAGAGCTCCGCAGGTTCTCGAGGAGGAGCACGCCCCCCTCGGGGAGTTCGGCGATCGCCGCACGGGCCTTCTCCCCTACGAGATCAGGGACAAACTGGGCCGCGGGGATGAGCTCGCGGAGGATCGGGTACACAGGGGCGAGCGATTCTTCCGGCTTCCTGCCGATATGGGCGACGACGATGACCTTCGCCCCGCGCGTAGCAAGCTCGCGAAGCGTTGGCACCGCCATCTCCACACGGTACCGATCCCCCGCAACACCGTTTTCGATCGGCACGTTGAGCTCACTCCGCACGAGGACGCGCTTCCCGCGCACGTCGGGCAGGTCTCGCAAGGTTTTGTAGAACATAGAGTAGGTACAAGGTTAAACGGTCGCTCCCGCAGCGCGCACGATCTCCCCGAACCCCCGTGGGTCGAGTGATGCGGAGCCGATGAGGAGCCCCTGCACACCGCCGTCGCGAATGAGCGCTGCTGCATTTTCCGGCTTTACCGAGCCACCGTAGAGAATGGGGACGCTCGCCGCAGCGGGGCGGCCAAAACGCTCCACGAGGAGCTTGCGGAGGAAGAGCGACATCTCGAAGAGGTCGCCCGCCTGCAGCGCATGGTCCGCACTCTTCCCAATAGCCCACACCGGCTCGTACGCAAGGGTGATGCGGGCAAGGTCTGCCCGCTTCACGTCCGCAAGCGCGGCGGCAACCTCGTCGCGCACGAACGTGTAGTATGTGCCATCGTCACTGCGCTCCCGCTCCCCGACACACACAATGGCGTGCACCCCTCCCGCAAGCGCGACACGTACCTTCGCCCGCACGTCATCATTCGTCTCTCCCCGCTCCCGCCGCTCGCTGTGCCCCAGAATGACCCACTTCACCTTGTAGGGGAGGAGCATGGGGAGTGAGAGCTCGCCGGTATGTGCACCTCCCGATGCTGTGGAGACGTCCTGCGCGCCAAGCTCAATGGCCTTCCTGCCGCGCAGCTCCTTCGCGAGCTCTGGCAAGAAGAGTGCGGGAGGACAGACCGCCACCTGCACACCCTTTACCCCGGACACCGACGCGACCGTCCCGAGGAGGAGCTTCTTTGCCTCCTTCGCGAGGGTCGGATGCATCTTCCAGTTTGCGACGATGAGGGTGGGCATAGGCTAGCGCGCGACACGAGAGACGGGTGCTTCCTGCTTCGCGTCGAGGCTCGAGACGATCGAGGCGAGCACGAACGATGCGATGAGGATACTGATGAAGCCGAGCGTGAATCGGTAGAAGGTCTTGTTGAACATCTGCTTCATGGGGATAGCGTGTTTGTGCTACCTACCACGCCCCCATTGTACCAAATGAGGCTAGAAGTATGCAAAAAGCCCCTTCGGGCCTCTCTACTCCCACCGCCTGCGGCGGCACACCCTAGATGATCCCTGCCTGCTTGAGGGTCTTGTAGGCGCCATTCTTGTTGATGGTGCGAATGGCGCTCGTACTCAATGCGAGCGTGATGTGCTGGTCAAGCTCCGGTACGTAGATGCGGCGCTTCACGATGTTTACCTGCAGGCGCCGCTTGCCGCACGGGTTGAACTGGGTCGCGCGGGTACTGTTGCTGTACCTGCCGCCGACACTCGAGTGCTTCTTCGTGATGGGACACACCTTCGCCATAGACGTCGCCGTATGGTACCATGACCCATGTAGAATGCAAGTATGGACCCCGTTACCCTCTTCCTCATCCTCGTCCTCATCGTGAGCGTCATCATCCACGAAGTGGCGCACGGCTTTGCTGCTGAGCTCCAAGGCGACCCGACCGCCCGCCTCCAGGGCAGACTCACCCTAAACCCCATCCCCCACATAGACATTATTGGCTCCATCCTCCTCCCCGCGCTCCTCGTACTCTCCGGGTCTGGCTTCCTCTTCGGGTGGGCAAAGCCGGTGCCCTACAACCCCTACAACCTCAGGAATCAGCGCTGGGGCGAGGCGCTCGTCGCGGCAGCAGGCCCCGGCGTCAATCTCGCCCTTGCGCTCATCTTCGGGCTCACGATACGCTTCGCAGGCGGCGTACTACCCACAGGCTTCGTGCTGCTCGCTGCGGTCGTCGTGTACGTCAACATCCTCCTCGCCCTCTTCAACCTCATCCCTGTTCCACCGCTCGACGGCTCAAAACTCCTCAGGAGTGGGCTCCCGTACCGCGCAAGCCTCGCATTCCAACACTTTGAGCAGAAGCTTGTCGGGAGCGGCTTCCTCGTACTCATTGTTGTGCTCTGGCTCACCATGTCGCTCCTCGCCCCCGTGCTCGATGCCGTACTCTCGCTCCTCTTCACCGCGATCACGGGAGTACCACTCCACGCACTCGTCACCCCATAACCTAGCAATACGCAACGTAACCATTCACCCTTTCCCAGCGTACCATGTCGAGTAACCACTTCTCGTCGTCATTGCGAGGAGTTTACGACGAAACCATCCATGGATATACCGCATACGGTGCGGTGCTGGTTTGCTTCGCCTGCGGGCTCGCAAAGACAAGAAAAGCCGCCCCACTGGGAATGGCTGAATAGTTGCTACGCAACACCTTGCGGTTCTGTCAAAAAACGGTACACTGTCTGGATATGCACAATCCTATCCAAGACACGCTCGTGCCGATGGTGATCGAAAAAACCCAGTTCGGTGAGCGCGCATACGACATTTACTCACGCCTCCTCAAAGAGCGCATCCTCTTTGTCGGCGGCCCCATCGAGGACTACACCGCAAACCTCGTAGTGGCCCAGCTCCTCTTCCTCGCCGCCGAGGACCCCAAGAAGGACATTCAGCTCTACATCAACAGTCCGGGCGGCTCGGTCACGGCCGGCCTTGCCATACTCGACACCATGAACTTCGTGAAGCCCGACGTCTCGACCGTCTGTGTTGGCGTTGCGGCGAGTATGGGCTCCGTCATCCTTGCGGCGGGCGCAAAGGGTAAGCGCTTCGCGCTCCCCAACAGCGAGGTGATGATCCATCAGCCGTGGGGCGGGGTGCAAGGGCAGGCCGCTGACATTGAAATCACCGCAAAACACATCCTCGCTACACGCGACCGCCTCAACAAGATCCTCGCAAAGACGACCGGCCAGCCTCTCGAAAAGATAGAGAAAGACGTTGACCGCGACTTCTTCATGACCGCAGATGAGGCCAAGAAGTACGGCCTTATTGACCAGGTGTACAAGACGGGGTAATGCCTCCCGTGGCAAGAAGCACTGAGCACGTGGGCGAGTGTATGCACGGGGTTTTCTGTAGCCTTGCCATGGTCCAGGGACACGCTTTCTGCTACGATACAGTCAGGCGGGCATCGTTTAGTGGTAGGACGCGACCCTTCCAAGGTTGAGATGGGAGTTCGATTCTCCCTGCCCGCACACGACATAATGGACAAAAACTATCGCTACAGCTTTCGGTAGAGAAGGAGAAAGAGCTTCTTCTGAAACTCGGCTATCTTGCTGTTCTCGATGACGATCGCCGTCTCTGTGTTGTAGTCAATGTACGCGACTTTCGTACCATACATGATTTGGGTGACATCCTGGTCAAAGAGGTCGTACTCCTTGGGGACCACCTTCAGAGCTCGTTCAAGCCGTGGTTTTTTCTCACGCGCACGGGCTTCACTCGTGATCACGTACCGCTCGAGCCGCTTTGCGTCACGCCGTGCAGCGTAATCGGTGGGGAGGAACGATTCGGCACGCTTACCATCTTGTGCTGAGCTGTACCGATAGAAGATGTCACCGCGCTTCAGGCTTGTCACGAGGTCGGTGAATATGGTTGCTATCTCGCGCTTCCCCGTGAGGTACTTCACGATTGGTCGTGCATCGAGCGTCTCATACGTGCTCCGGAGTCGTGGCACGAGCTCGCGAAACTGTGCGGACAATCCCTCGAAAATGGCTTCGAGTGTTTCTGGCGGTGCCGCAACATAGAGCCGGCGCCTACCCTGGAGCGCTTTCGTCACGAGTCGCTTCGTCTCCATGGCGGGTAGTGCTTGGTAGATAGCCGGGCGATGGATGCAGGTCTTGTGAGAGATCGCCGCTACGGTCGATGGCCCACACTCGATAAGTGCGAGGTAGATCAGACTCTCCCGCTCGGTAAGCCCTATATGCTCGAGGATACTGCTCTGCTCCATGAAAGTGGACTATTTTAGTACACAAAAAGTATATACCATCTGCATATGTACATCAACATATTATTAATATTACTCGTATAGGTATGACACATGAGTGTATTTATATATGACAAATATGTGATCTTCGTGTACGTTGCCCGTTGGAGATGGGTTGCTACGCTACCAAACACCGCTAGCGAGGTGAGGGGGCGACTAGACCGGACCGTGGTGGGATACGCCCACTAGTGTCCAACAAAAATCTCACCACCCGAGCTTTAACTGCGGATCCGGGGGC
>CAZMPG010000050.1:0-5045 GCA_964568345.1 uncultured Candidatus Saccharibacteria bacterium
ACGGACGACGACATGTTTATCAACAGCCATTTACACAAAAGTACTTGCACACTCCTCCTTGTCAAGGAGTGTATCGTAGACGAGGTAGCCAGCTTCACTTGACTCAAAAAACACGAGATGCGTCGGCACTTTCCTCGTTCCGTAGGTGGTGCACCCAATTAGATCTCTTCGGAGGCCAGGAATAATTTTGAATTTTTTCCGTTTCGGCCTCCCCGGGATACCAAAGGCTCTGTTGATACCATCGATACCCCGATCATGCTCGGCGGTGAAGTCATAGCCGAGACACAGACCGACAACCTGTGCGCCAGTCGAATCCTCCGCCGCACCATGGGTAATGACCGAAACATTATAGTATCCAGCTCTCATTAAGAAACCCCCCTATCTATCGTAGACCCACAAGATATGTACCATGCTTTCGTATGATCAGCAAGGAATTGAAGGAGTAACTGCCCACACCTTCCAGAAACAGCCCAATGTCGTTGTCATTGCGGGCCCCCGCCATAGGCGGGGCGAAGCAATCCATGATATGAGCGGCATTTCGGTACCACAACGAACATAATCCTGGATTGCTTCGTCGCCTCCCGGCGGGTCGGCTTCTCGCAATGACACCGACATCGGGCTGTGGAGGGTGTGAGCAATTGCGTTGGGAGGGGTGGTTTGCGAAGGCTGTGAGCAGTTACATCGAAGGATAGCCTCTTGCCTTGCACAGACACCACATCACCTGGTACGAAGCCATGGTATACTTCTCCCATGGAGATGCCGTATGCACGCAAGCGACCACCCGTGGAGCACGAGCTTCTCCAGCAGGGTGACGAAGACGTCTCGGTGACGAGCTGGCGCATCTTCCGCATTATGGCGGAGTTTGTCGCCGGCTTCGAGCTCCTCCGCCGCTACCACCTCGCTGCCACCATATTCGGTTCCGCACGGGCGCTCCCCGACGATAGGTGGTACCAGGAGGCGCAAAAGCTCGGCTTTCTCCTCGCGAAGGATGGGTTCGCCATCATCACGGGCGGTGGGGGCGGCATCATGGGTGCGGCAAACAAGGGTGCGTACGAAGCGGGGGGCGACTCGGTCGGCCTCAACATCAAGCTTCCTCACGAGCAGCGCCTCAACGGGTACGTCACCGACTCCGAGACGTTCCACTTCTTCTTCCCGCGCAAGGTGATGCTCTCGTTCGCGAGCGAGGTGTACGTGTACTTCCCGGGTGGGTTTGGGACGCTCGACGAGTTCTTCGAGATCATCACCCTCATCCAGACCGGCAAGATAGCCCGTATCCCCGTCATCCTCGTGGGGAGGGAGTACTGGGAGCCCCTCGCTATGTGGATACGGAGCGCGCTCTATGAGCGTGCGCGGGCTATCGGGGAGCAGGACTGCTCGCTTTACACGATAGTTGACTCGGCGGAGGAGGCGCACGCACTCGTGCGGACACTCGACCATGCTCCACAGAGCCAAGTGCGCCCCAATCCCGAGGCCTAGTGTATGCGCATTTTTCCCACCGACACGACGGGCATCCACACCGCAGAGCTCACTCAGCATCTCGACCGTCTCCGCCCGTACGTAGCGACGACGCTCCATGCTGCGGCGGGTGACACTGAGTACCGCTCTCCTGAAGCGGTGCTCGCAACACCGGGCGACGACCGCATCGAAGCGGACGTGCGCGCACTCGTCACTCGTGTTGGTGCGCCACGGGAGCTCGTGCTCCTCGTCGGTATTGGCGGATCCGACCTTGGTGCGCGTGCGGTGTACGACGCGGTCGTTGGTCGCCTCGAGCGTACGCACCAGGAGCGTGCGCCGCAGCTCCACGTGTTCGACACCATTGAGCCGCGCGTCACCGACCGTGTCCAAGCGCTCCTCCTCGACTACGCTCCCGAAGACATACTCCTCATCGTGGTGAGCAAGTCGGGGGGGACGGTTGAGACGGTAGCAAACGCGAACGCGCTCTTTCGTATGCTCGTCGAGCAGTACGGAGCAGAGCGGGCAGCAGCACGCACCGTCATCGTGTCAGATGCTGCAGCACCCCTCGCGACCCGCGCCCAGGCGCAGGGCATTATGCATGCGGCACTCCCTGCACAGGTCGGGGGCAGGTTCTCCGTCTTTACGGCAGCAGGTATCGTGCCGCTCGCATTCCTCGGTCTGGATGTTGGGGCGCTCCGCGCAGGCGCGCGTGATGCCATAGCCGTTTCGACCAAGGAGACGGGCGTGTCGGGGGCGGCGCTCCGTGCGGCGATTCTCTACGAATCGTACCGACGCGGCCTCGACATCCAGGAGCTGTTCGTGTTTGCGCCCGAGCTTGAGCGTGTGGGGAAGTGGCAGCGCCAGCTCTACGCGGAGTCGCTCGGTAAGGCGGCTGCCGATGGTTCCCTGGTCGGTCTCACTCCGACCGTTGCGGTCGGCTCGACCGACATGCACTCGCTCGGGCAGCTCGTGTTTGGTGGTGCGCGGCGGCGATTCACCACATTCCTCGCGGTGCCGAACACCTGGCTTGGGAGTATGTCGCTCAGCGACACCTCGCCCTTTTCGCTCGATCTCATGGCAGGGAAGCGGCTCGGCGACGTGAGCCGCGCGCTCTACGAGGGGGTGTATGCAGCGTACCGAAACGCGCACCTTCCTTTCATGCGCATCGAGCTTGAGGCGATGAGCGAGCGCGAGCTCGGTGCGTACCTCGGGTACGAGCTCGTGACCGTGCTGTGCTTCGCCGAGCTCCTCTCGGTCAATGCATTTGACCAGCCTGCAGTTGAATCATACAAGGTTGAGATGCGTCGCGCGCTCGAGTACCATGGGGTGTAACCATACCTGATCCATGCTTGGCTATCTCGACATCGGTGGTACAAAGACGCGGGTTGCCGTATCGAGCGACGGCAGGTCACTTGGCGAGCACGTCACGTTTGCGACACCCCCCTCCTACACCGAGGGCTGTGCGCGCATACGCGAAGCATTCGTACAGCTTACCGGTGGCGCAGCTCTCGATGCTATCGGCGCCGGTATCGCTGGTCCGCTCGACGCTTCCGGGAGGGCGCTCGCCCGTGCTCCCCATCTGCCCGACTGGGTGAGGAAGCCGCTCGCCGACGACCTCGCGCAGGAGCACCGTACGGAGGTCTTCCTTGAGAACGACGGGTCGCTCGTTGCGCTCGGTGAGGCGCATGCGGGCGCAGGGCAGGGGGCTCCCATTATGGCGTACCTCACCCTATCAACCGGCATGGGGGGCGCCCGTATCGTCAACGGCCGCATTGACCAGAGCGCGTACGGTTTCGAGCCGGGCCACCAGTATATTGACTTCGATAGATCCGTATTGCCTGGTTGTGCCTCCGCAGACGCAGAGGGGCTCCTCTCTGGCACAGCAACTGAGCTTCGCTTTGGGAAGAAGCCCTACGAGGTAGCCGATCCGGCGGTGTGGGAGGAGCTTGCACGGTGGTTTGCCTACGCGCTCACGAATACCATCGTCCACTGGTCGCCCCACGTGGTCGTGCTCGGCGGCTCGATGATCGTTGGTGACCCTGCGGTGCCGGTAGACAGGATCGTGGCACACCTCCGCACCGTCTGCACCATCTTCCCCGAGCTTCCCGAGGTGCGAAGGGCGACACTCGCCGACCTCGGCGGCCTCCACGGTGCCTTGGTGTACCTCAATCAGCGTCTTGGCAGGGCATAGCCTTGCGTACCGACGCGGCATGTTTTTCTATGCAGACCACGCGTTTGCGCTTGGTCGAGAGCGCCGCGCGTACCGTAATTACGTGGCTCTGTTGAGCCATGCTGGAGTTGTTATCAGCATCTCGCCCGTGGGTATTTCAACAACACATAAAGTGCTTGCGTGTCAATAGTTTTCATGCTAGAATAGGGGTGCCCCCTGCAGCACTACTGCAGATTTTTTGTACAGGAGTGCATGGCGGGTCTGGGTGGTCTGGGAATCGGCAGCGCCGATTCCCGGGTCCTTACCATTAGGAAATTGCTTATTATAAGCACACTTATCGTCTACGGGGTCGCTATGGCCGCCCACGTCCTCTCGGTCCCTACGGTGGCCATAGAGGTGGAGGCGGCAGAAACCCAGGTGGCGCAACAAGCTACCACGACCGAGCCCAGGATGATGTCCAGTAAGAAACCGATCGATGCAACAACCATCGAGCACCGTGTTCGCGCGTACTTCGAGGATCTCCCCGTGATGGTCGAGATCGCTCGCTGTGAGTCACACTTTAGCCAGCTTGACCCGATAACGGGAGAAGTCATGCGCGGTAGGGTAGACCCAGCAGACACCGGTGTCATGCAGATAAATACCCGGTACCACGCAAAGACCGCGGAGAAGCTCGGGCTCGACCTCAACGACCTCAGTGGCAACCTGCACTACGCACGGTACCTCTACGAGACGCAGGGTACTGCGCCGTGGAATGCCTCGCGCGCATGCTGGCAGCCGTCGCTCCTTGCGCAGGCTCGGTAAAACGAGAGCCTAGCATAATATTGTGCGACATTATGGGTGGGGTGGGCGAACAGAGCACACATTTTCAGATGTGAGTGGTAGGTGTAAGGCGTACACCGTTCTGAAAACCAGGAACTGCGCCACTTGTTCTCTAAACCATGGACTCCGGGCTACCGTGGCGGTATGCTTACGCTATGAAGATCCCCTGGAAGACTATCCTCAAAATGGTCACCGGTATTGTGGTGATACCCATTGCCATCATCTCTCACAAGCTGTGGCCCTGGTGGAGCAAGCAGTCACTCCTGGTCAAGGTCGTGAGCGGCATCGTGGTGCTGCCGATCTGTGGCTTTGCATACGCAACGAGCAAGGTGTGGAGTGATCTGTAATGAGAGAAAGAGAAAAGTAAAAAGAGGAAAGAGAAAAGAACGGACGGGCTCGTGGACTACAAACAATGGACCACAACCCAACACTCCAACACACCTTCGCATCGTGACCACCACTCCGCCACAAGCGGGGTTTGCAGTGCTGATGGATAGCTCCAAGCCCGTGGCGTTTTGCCTCCGGAGCTCTGTACCTGAGCCACATTGTCGCAAAAGATATATTGTGCGACATTCCCACACTTTTACAATCGCCGTCCTTC
>CAZMPG010000051.1:0-4584 GCA_964568345.1 uncultured Candidatus Saccharibacteria bacterium
ATCAGTGAGCTACTGAAGGGAGGATGAAATAGGCCCCGAAAAGTTTCTATACTCCTCCTTTCCTCTTTCTCTCTTTTACTTTTCTCTTTTCTCTTTTTACTTTTACAACACAGCCGCCCGCGGCGGCTGTGTGCAGCTGGCTACCGACACGCTAGGCCATCGCGGACATGTCGACGCACTCCATCACCTCGATCCACGCACCCGGCATGTCGAAGTGCGGTGCATCCTTCACGATCTCCGCGGCTGCCTCAGGTGATGCCGCGCGAACAATCGAGTAACCGCCGACATCATTCTTTACACTCGACATACCGTCCTTCGTGACACGCAAGGTCGATCCGAGCGGTGCGCCCTCGTCAACAAAATCCTGCGCATGTGACGCTATCCACGCATTCCATGCTTCCATGGAATCCTGCATCGCCTGCTTGTCAGTCGAGGCCATGAATTTCTCAAACTCGGCAGTCGGAGCCATGAAGAGGACCATGAACTTTTTCATAGGCAGTTGGTTATGCTTGTAATGGTTGAATAATGGAAGTAATACGTTCAGTATACACCCGTACACAGCACTGCAACTACTGGGCTAAGGGTGAGGTCTGATGGTAATTACTCACTCCCCAAATGTCGCCGTGTTCGCACTCTCGTAGTGGCGCACGGCGCGGTTGAAGAATAGCACCGCGCCCAAAAACCAGAGCGGTACAAAGATGACGAGGATGCCGAGGTTTTCCCACCCGGCGTGCTTGACCGCCTCCACGGGGAGCGTGCCGATGAGGAGCGAGGGTATGATGAAGGTAAAGACGAAACGGGTCGCCCCCTGGAACGCGCCCCCGTGAAAGAGTGATGGTGTGATGAAGCCCTCGAGAAGTATGTCGGGCACCGCATGCGGGTTATGAAAAAAGAAGGATGTGGCAAACGCGCCGACAGCAAAACTGAGAAAGAGAGTAACGGCAAGGAGTGCTACGGCAACGAGCACCACCATGCCGGGGAGTCCGACACCTGCAAGGTACCCATATAGTGCGAGGCAGATGGAGCCAAAGAGCAAGTCGCCGACGGCGGAGGAGTGGAAGGTAGAGGTGGCAACACGGAGGAGGACATGTTTGGGTGAAAGGAGGTATCGGTCGAACGCGCCGCTTGCCACGTAGTTCGGAAGGTGTGCGAGGCCGGCCGATGCCGAGTACGCTACCCCGTACGCGAGGGACATAAACCCCTGAAGGCCGATGATGTCCGCTGCGGTCCATCCGCCGATGACGCCGACCCGCTCCACGAAGAAAACCCAGATGATGATGAATGCGACATTGTTGAGCATCATGCCGACAACGCTCATGAGGAAGCTCCCGCGCAGCCCGGCGCTGTTGCGGATGTTCGTGCGTAGTGCGTACCAGGCAAAAGAAAGTTCTTTCCCCATAGGCTACCCACCGTTTACCGACACGCGTCTCCGGGCCAGGTGGTAGAGTATCGCAACCAAGCCCGCGCACACGCCAATCCACACGAGCTCGATGGTGAGGAGTGTCGTCCATGGGGTCGCGAGCGTCGGCGACACGACGTGGGAAGCGAACCGCGATGCGCCGAAGGGGCTGTAGAGCGCTGCGAGGTACATGCCGCTCGGGAAGAGTGCTACGGGAAAGTATGATCCGCCAAGGATCATGACCGCCTTATCAATGACCCAGCGCACCGGATCAATGTCCTCGATCCAGAATGCGAGCAAGCCCACGGCAATGTACACGAGAAGCTCAAGGAGGCAGCCGCCGATGAAGGTTGCTATGAGCGTCGCAAAGAAGTACGGCGTCGCGATCATGGGCGGCGGGCCAACGTACCATACGAGCGCGGCCGTTCCAAGGAGCAAAAGGATGAGGAACTGGTAGATGCCATTCCCCACCTTCCACCACACGCGGAAGGCAAGGTAGGAGACCGGCTTTGTGAAGATGGTTTCCACGGCTCCAGACCGTACGTCTTTCATGATGTCCTTACTGATATACCGGAGCCCAAAGGTGAGCATGATGAAGTAGAGGAACATGCTCCATGCGAGCGAGGCGTAAGCGACCCCCGCCACAGAGCCGCCCTGGAGCGACGCAACATAGCGATAGAGGAGGAGGAGCACCCCACACCGCGCGGTGAGTGCCACGAGCTCGACGAAAAACCCCGCGGGGTACTGCATGCGGTCCCGCACGAGCGTCGTCACGATGCTATACGCGAGCCTGATGTGCCGCATACACGTGTTTGATAACCGTCTCGAGGTCGGCATTGTATACGTCGATGTCGCTGACGTCGTAGTGGGAAAGGAGTTTCGTGAGCGCGTGGGTGATGTTCGTCGTCCTGAGGTCCACGCACACCGTCACCTTGCTCGGCTCTCTGCGCTGGTACGTCAGCCCCTCCGGGAGGTCGGCAAATGCCTCGAAGGTACGCATCGGGGTGAGGTCAATGTACTTCTCGAACGCAAAGGTCTTGGCGAGGTCGCTCGTCGGGAGATCCTGCACAAGAGCGCCGTGGTTTACGATGATGGTGCGCTCGCAGAGCGACTCGATGTCGCCGACGTCGTGCGAGGTAAGGAAGATCGTCGTCCCCTCCTCACGGTTCACCGTGAGGAGAAGCTCGCGGAGCGCGTGTTTCGCCACGATGTCAAGGCCAATAGTCGGCTCATCGAGGAAGATGATGTCGGGCTTGTGGATGAGCGATGCAGCAACCTCGGCACGCATGCGCTGGCCCAAAGACAGCTTGCGCACCGGCTGGTCGGCAAACGCGGCGAGCGAGAAGCGCTCGGTGAGCTCTGCGATGCGCGCCGTAATCTGGGCGTGGGGAAGGTCGTACATGACCCCGAAGAAGCGAAGCGAATCGGCAAGCGGGAGGTTGGGGATGAGCTGCGAGCGCTGGCCGAAGACGGTGCCGATGCGGTACGCGAGCTGCTTCCTATCGCGCAGAGGGTCGAGCCCGAGCACGCGCGCAGCACCAGACGAGGGTTGGATAATGCCGGTGAGCATCTTGATCGTCGTAGACTTCCCCGCCCCATTGGGGCCGATGAAGGCGAGGCGTTCGCCGGGCGACACGCTAAATGAGATGCCCCGCACCGCCTTGACCGTCTTGTGCGCTGGCCTGAGGAGGTGTTTGATCCAGCTCGTACCTGCCTCTCGCACCGGAAAGGTGAAGTGCTTCGAGAGGTTCGAGACGCTGATGCAGGGGTGGTCCATACCGCTACACACCATCTGTGTAGCGCAAGTGTAGCATGAACCTAGTTTTGTGTGTGCGGAAAAAGTATTGTATCCTGGATTTCACCCGAGAAACATTAACCAGCGCCTCCAATACCCAATGCGGCATCAAACTCAGAGAGGTCGGAGAGAGGTCGGACCTCTCTCTACTACTTAGATTTCTGTAGAAAAAAGTGACATACTGCACCGTACTACATGGTAATATTCTCGTGTGCCTATGACTAAGAATTCGTACATCATCTTCGGAAGTGCTGCGTTCCTGGTGATATCCGGAGCGGTGTGGTACATGCTGTACGTGCATGAATACGTGCCAGCCGGAACGAACGACCTGTCGATGCTCCGTGCACCGGTGACGTATGAGGGGCGTGATGCGGCGTATCGTGGGGAGACGGCGGCGTCTGCTACAACCACCGTTACATCAACGCCCGTCGCGCAGCCGTCTGCCGCACGTACGCTCGACCTATCAGGACAAGGACTCACAAAGGTGCCTATGAATGTGTTCGATCGAACCGATCTTGAATCGCTCAATGTGTCGCACAACGCGCTTCGTGGGGCGTTGCAAGCCGAGATCCGGCATCTGTCCGCGTTGCGCACCCTCGATCTCTCGCATAACGATTTCACGGGGGTGCCCGCGGAGGTGGGGCAGTTGCGCAATCTCGAAGTGCTTGATCTTTCGCACAACCCCATTACCGGACTGCCGTACGAGATGGGCAATCTGAGTAATTTGAAGCGACTTGATCTGCGTGGTACTCAGTATGCGAAACAGGACCTTGCGATCATTCGCGCACACCTCCCCCCGACGACGGACATACTTACCGACTAAACCCCACCTCCACCCAAGGTGGTTCGAAGGATTCCTCCCTCCTTCCCATTGCTTCACACAACGGAGAGAGGTCGGACCTCTCTCCGTTGTGTGTGCGGTACGTCTTCGGTTCAAGGAGTACCTTATTGTGATGTGCTTGCGGAGGGTCGCGGTCGCCCACCTCCTGAAGTCGATTGCCACCTTGGAGTTGGTGCGGTATCCGACACCCAGTATCACGTCGAGCGAGTATAGGGCAACCGGCTTATCAGACCCAGCACTATGCATTTTTTGCATATTGCTCTTTTCCGCCACTTCACCATCTGCAAAGATATTGCGAATATGACGAGACACAACCGACTGGTCAACACCAAACAACTGTACAATCTGCGCCTGCGTCGCCCAGATCGTGTCACGCGCAGTGTCGCCCCGCAGCTCGAGCGCTCCAGAGCGCGCTTGGTAGATCACGACCGATGGCGCCTCCCCCTGTTTTCGTGCCCCCCGCTTCATGACATGAGTATACCCCACGAGAGCGGTGCTTTACACACCCTCCCCCACCGGCAGCTCCACCGTGAACGTACTCCCCTTCCC
>CAZMPG010000052.1:0-4257 GCA_964568345.1 uncultured Candidatus Saccharibacteria bacterium
ATCAGTGAGCTACTGAAGGGAGGATGAAATAGGCCCCGAAAAGTTTCTATACTCCCAAGATTTAAAAAATTAGCCAACGTAGCGCGATCGGAGACCAAGGTGGAGCAACGTCTCGCGGTCGTATAAGGTGAGCGAACAACCCCTCTCGAGGTACACATTCCCCCGCGCCGTGGGGCAGAAAACGTACCCGTACCGCTCCGTCACGAACCGCTTCGCAGCGTCGTGTATCGCATAAGGCGTGCGTTTAGGCATCAGGGGTGCATGGGTGTGGAGCCAGTAGAGGTGTGCCCGCCATGCCTCGTGGTGGTTAGTCGGAATACCGACTATCACACCATACTGCACATCCACGATCGGGAATAGGCGTCGCTCGAGCATGTCCACTACTGTTTCCTGCATCCCCCTGTCGCGCCACCCAAGTGCAAGGATGCGAGGTGGCTGCTGTACGCGAAGCTGTGCAAGGTGCTCCGCATTGTGCGGGTGTGTCGCAATGCGAGCGAGTAGCTCGCTGAGTATGTCTACCATACCTTCCCTCCAATGAATCAATCCATCACTTCTGTACCATAGAGAGTGCGTGAGTGCAAGGAAGCTCTTTTCAAAAGAGAGACCATGCACGCCGCGTACGCAACGGTTGCCGGTAGGGCGAATTTTCATGGGAAACGGGGATAAGGGAAACGGAGGAAACGGGTAGAAACGGGGATACGTACAATTGATTACCCATTTGCATGTCCTAATGATTGTACGCTTCGCATGCAGCATGTGGAGGATTGGTCACGTGTCACTCGGTTTTTTCGTCGCATACTCCTCAAAAACTAAGTGTGTTTCGTCTACGCTCGCTTGTCGCTGCGCGACATAGCTGCGCGCTTCGATTCCCCCACGCGAGTGCCGTAGGGTACTCGCTCATCTCCACCGAACAAAAACGGCCGCCTTGCGAGGCGGTCACGTTTTTGTAATCGGTGGAGATGGGGGGAATGATCCCGCGGTCACTAGGCTCACCCTTCGTGCTGCGCACTCGTGTTCGCCAAGTGCCGCTGGACGCGCCTCGCATGTCCCTCGACGGGCTCGGGACATTGCTCCGGCGGTTCGATTCCCCACGGACCGTGCGCAGGCACGGTCCTCCATCTCCACAGAACGCAACAACCGCCCTTTGGGGCGGGTTGCGTTTGGCTGTGGAGATGGGGGGAATCGAACCCCCGTCCAACGAGAATTCTGTGCATGATCTACAGGCATAGACCGTTCAAGGGTTTAGGAAGGGTAGGGCGGAACGGACAAGATCTACCCTCCGAGCATCCATGGTCTCGTGCTCGTGCGGCGATGCGCACCGCGCGGGCACCAGCCGAGTAGGTATTACGCCGGAGCCGCTGTATCGGCGTCACGCGGAACCGACGGCGTACGGCTAACCGAGGTTAGGCGTAGGCGAGAGCGAGGTCCTTCATCTGGAAAGGTGAAAGAATCGCCCGTGCAGTTTTGCTTGCACGTATTGGTTTCCAAGTATTTGCGACGTCCTGGTCGTCGGCCTGCACATTGCAAAGAACGATCCCGCTGTCAAAGCCGGTCATCCCCGATTTGGGCACAGTGCGATGTGCACAAATCGGGGATGAAGAATGAGTAACAAGAATGAGAATGGGTTAGTGAGCGTTCGTGCTACGCACGAGGCCTGCACATAGACGAATTGCATGAAGCAATGCCTCTCTCATCTTCAGATACTCTTCTTCTGTAATGTACTCCAGGTCGCGCGAGGTAATCGACTGACTTTGCAGCTCGAGAAGTGAGCCTTTGGCGATGGCGAAAAAGTGTTGCTTGTCCTTAGCGGTATTTCGTCCAAAACCCTCGGCAATATTTGATTCTGCAGAAACAGCAGCTCTGCGCATTTGGTTCACAATTCCAAATAATTCTTCTTTCGGGAACTGCTTAGTTGCTTTGTAGGTGAGCAAAACAACCTCGTGGGATTTTTTCCATGCATCAAGGTCAGTAAACTCTTTGAGAACACCCTTGATCATGCTCGCATATTCTACCACAGCTTCGTAACTCATTCTCATTCTAATCACTCATTCTGCCACCCTGAGTACGCCGACGTCTTACTTACCTCTCTCTTTCAGCGTCCTCCGCATATCTCGCACGGTATCACGCTCCTTGATCGCCTCCCGCTTGTCGTACTGCTTTTTTCCGCGAACCGAGGCGAACTGAAGCTTTACGAGCCTTTTACTATTGTACCATGAAAGTGGCACAAGAGTCAATCCCTTGGTTGCCTCGATACCCCGGAGGGTGTCGAGCTCCTTTCGGGTGAGGAGGAGTCGCCGCGCCCGCTCCGGGTCGTAGCCTTGGGGCGTGTTGCCCGGCTGGTAGGGCTGAATAGACGCACCGACAAGGTACGCTTCGCCGCCGCGCACCACGACGTGTGCGCCTTCAAGCTTGCCACGGCCAGCGCGCAGGCTCTTCACCTCATGGCCCACAAGCTCCACACCAGCACTAAACCGCTCGAGGAGCTCATAGTCGAAGGTTGCCCGTTTGTGGGTGATAAGGGTTGTCATAGCGTGGAGCCATTATAGTACGAAAGTTCACAGTTTCCAGCACGTACGTTCCGTATCGCTTAGTGCGCTGTGCTCGTATTCTGCTCGCGCACGTAATTGCTCACACCCTCCGCACGCTGTCACTGCGAGCCCCGCCTGTGGCGGGGCGAGCCCCCGCCTGCCGCGGGGATGACCGCAGGCCTTTAGCCGCGAGCAGAGGTGGCGGGAAGCAGTCCATGATATGAGCGGCATTTCGGTACCACAACGAACATAATCCTGGATTGCTTCGCCCCCCGCCGCAGGCGTGGGGCTCGCAATGACACCGACATCGGGCTGTGGAGGGTGTGAGCAATTACTCGCGCACCCATTCTCCCCGCCCTCCATCCGTGGTACTATGGCTACCATGCATGAAGCGATTCACGCGACTGCGCGGGCGCTCGTTGCGCCAGGGAAGGGCATCATCGCCGCAGACGAGAGTCCAGCAACCATGGCGAAGCGCTTCGCCCCCATCGGCCTTGAGCCGACCTCGGAGCACGCTAGGCGGTATCGTGAGCTTCTTTTTGGTGCACCGGAGATCGAGGCGTATGTGAGCGGCGTCATCCTCTACGACGAAACGATACGTCAGGCAACAGCTGCCGGTGTGCCGTTTGCGACATACCTTGCGGGCCGTGGCATCATCCCCGGCATCAAGGTCGACCTGGGGCTCATGCCGCTTTCCGGGTTTCCCGGTGAGGAGGTGAGTCGTGGGCTCGACACGCTCCGTGAGCGGCTCGTGGAGTATGTGGCGATGGGTGCGCGCTTCACGAAGTGGCGGTCGGTCGTGCGTATCGGCGATGGACTCCCGACCGACGCCGCGCTCCACGCGAATGCTCGCATCCTTGCGCTCTACGCCGCTTTCGCCCAGGAGCAGGGGCTCGTGCCGATGGTGGAGCCGGAAGTGCTCCTCGAGGGCACCCACACGCTCGCTCGCTCGGCAGAGGTGCTCTACAAAACGCTCGCGACGCTCTTTGACCACCTCGAGGAGCACCGCGTGTCGCTGCCCGGCCTCATCCTCAAGACGAGTATGGCGCTCCCGGGCAGTGCCTCGGGTGTGCCGTTCGATCCCCATGCAATAGCACACGCAACGCTCGATGCACTCATGGAGGCGGTGCCAGCGTCGGTGGCAGGTGTCGTCTTTCTCTCCGGTGGACAGACGCCGGTGCAGGCGACTGAAAACCTTAACGCAATGGCGCACGGCGGTGTGCGTCCATGGCCGCTCACCTTCTCGTACTCGCGCGCTATCGAGGAGCCGGTGATAGCTGCGTGGCGCGGTGAAGAGGCTCGGGTCGCGGCGGCAGAGCAGGAGCTCCTCGTGCGGCTTCGTTTGCTTGCCGCGGCGCGTGCAGGTGAGTACCGTGGTGAAGTGGGAGATGCATAGAGCCCTTCCACCAATAACCTGCCCGTTTCGCTTCCACATTCTCGCAATCTTTGATTTTTTCTCAATCGCATATCCTTCATCGTATCTCGATACGCCTCAGGATTTGCTCAATCGGAAAAACCAAATCTTACAAAAATCTGAAACCGAATCATGTCAGGTTATTAGTAGAAGGACCCATAGCGAAGCGTATGCAGACAACACCTCTAAGTTCTACGAAAAACCGACCCCTAGTGCCCCTGTGGGTGGCGGGAATGCTCCTTGTGGTTTTCCTGGCGGCAGGGCGTGCGTCTGCTGCAGTGCTCCGAGGTGGTGAGCACTACGAAACAGCCGCAA
>CAZMPG010000053.1:0-3318 GCA_964568345.1 uncultured Candidatus Saccharibacteria bacterium
GCGCGCATTCGTGGGGAAGGGCATCGGCCTCTCCGCCATCAGCGATGCGACCCCCGTGCCCTTCAACGGGCCTCGTGCACGGAAGCCGCGGCGCGTGTAGCTCCTACCATCTTTCTCTTTTTTCTACTGCCTCACAAAAACTATGCAGACTCAACCAACCTACAAAGTATGTCGTCGCCTCGGTGCAGGCGTGTTTGATAAGTGTCAGACGCAGAAGTTCATGCTTTCCGAGGCGAAGCGCGGAAAGAGCATCAAGGGTCGTCGGAAGACGGCATCCGACTTTTCGCGGCAGCTCTTGGAGAAGCAGCGCGTGCGCTTCGCGTACGGCCTGCGGGAGCGACAGCTCCGTGCATACGTCGCAGAGGCGCAGCGGGTGCTCCGCCTCGGGGGGGACCCGGTTGCACGCATGCTCGAGCAGCTCGAGCTGCGACTCGACAATATTGTGTACCGGAGCGGCCTCGTAGCAAGCCGCCGTGCCGCGCGCCAGCTCGTTGCCCATGGCCACGTACTCGTGAATGGCGTGCGGAGCACCGTCCCGAGCATGCGTCTTGCGGAGGGGGACACCTTCTCACTCCGGGATCGTACGCGGGGCCGCCCCATCATGCCGATCCTCAAGGAGCACGCCGAGGCAGCGACCGTTCCCGCGTGGATCTCCTACGACGCCGCGAAGAGTGTCGGAAAGGTAGCCGCCCGCCCATCGCCAGACAACACCGAGACCCCCGGGAGCGTCGGTACCATACTCGAGTACTACAGCCGCTAACGTCGCACGTAATTACTAATCTATTACTCCTCGTCGTATGGACTACAACGTCGCACTTCCGTCGAAGCCCCGCGTCGTCAAGGAGGACGAGACCTCAGGGCTGTTTGAGATAGATGGTCTTTTCCCCGGCTACGGCCACACGCTTGGCAACTCGCTCCGTCGCATCATCCTCTCGTCACTCTCCGGCGCCGCGGTGACGTCGGTAAAGATTGATGGCGTATCGCATGAATTCTCTGCGCTCGAGGGTGTCCAGGAGGACGTCATCACCCTCCTCCTCAACATCAAGCGTGTTCGCTTCACCATGGTAGGTGATGAGCCGCAGGTGCTCTCGGTCAATGCGAAGGGGGTGGGTGAGGTCACCGCCGCTTCCATCAAGACGACCGGGCAGGTGACGGTGCTCAATCCCGAGCAGCACCTCGCCGAGCTCACCGCGAAGCACGCGAGTCTCTCGCTGGAGCTTCGGGTTGAGCGGGGCCTTGGATATGTGCCGCGCGATACGCGCGAAGAGGGGAAGGCGGACGTTGGCACCATCCTCCTCGATGCAACGTTTACCCCCATTCGGCGGGTGAACTACGAGGTAGAGAACATGCGCGTCGGCGACCGTACTGACTTCAACCGACTCCGCATGTTCATCGAGACCGATGGCGCGGTGACACCACGGCAGGCGCTCGAGCGATCCATCGAGATCATGATCCACCAGCTCAAGGCAATCGTTGGTTTCAAGGAGGTGTACGAGGAGGCACACGACCACGTGCGCGACGAGCAGCCGGCGCTCGCTCCCCATGCGGCAGGCGAGCGAAAGGAGCAGGTGGACGCAGAGGTGCTAAAGACGCGCATCGAGTCCATCAAGCTCTCCGCCCGCACGATAAGTGCGCTCACCAATGCGAACATTCGCACGGTCGGTGGCTTGGCACGGAAGAAGGAGGAGGACATCCTTGCCATCGAGGGGCTTGGCATCAAGGGTTTGCAGGAGATCAAGCGGGCGCTGTCCGAGTTCGGGATCACCCTCCGCTAGGGTTGCACAGTTTGTAGAGATGCGTATACTCAGTACCCATGCGACACCACGACACCGTACGAAAGTTTGGCCGCGAGCGCAAAGTGCGTACGGCGTTTCTGCGTTCGCTTGCGCACAACCTCATCCTCGCGGGAGAGATCATCACCACCGAAGCGCGTGCGAAGTCGCTTCGTCCGTTCGTAGAGCGTCTCGTGACGCACGCAAAGCACGACACAGTTGCCTCTCGCCGCTTGGTCGCGGGGAAGCTTGGCAACGACGCCGCAGCGACGGCGAAGCTCTTCACAACGATCGCTCCTCGGTACGCGGAGCGGTCGGGCGGGTATACACGCATCGTGCGGGTCGGTGTCCGTCCGGGCGACGCGGCGGTGCGTACGTACATCGGGTTTGTTGAGAAGTAGGCTATGCAGCAGGAACACCACACCATTGATGCGACACACAAGCGGCTCGGGCGTGTTGCCACCGAGGTCGCGGTGCTCCTCATGGGGAAGCATCGGACCGACGTCGTGCGACACCTCGTGTCACCCGTGTCGGTGGCGGTCACGAATGCGAGTAAGCTCTTCCTTACGGAGAAGAAGAAGCTCCAAACCGAGTACGACCGCTACACCGGCCACCCCGACGGTCGTCGCATTCTCTCCATGCGCAAGGTGATCGAGCAGAAGGGTTACCGGGAGCTTGTCCGAAAGGCGGTGTACAGCATGCTGCCGGACAATAAGCTCCGCGCGAAACGGATGAAGCAGCTCACCATTGCAGAGTAACCACGCGTGTATTTTTTGTTATGTCAACCACACACGATACCACGTACACAGAAGCAGTCGGCAGGCGAAAGACGTCGACTGCTCGCGCACGCATTGTGCCGAGTGCACAGCAGGAGGTGACGGTGAACGGCGCCGCTGTTGCAGCATACTTCCCGACCGATGTCCTCCGTGCCAATGTGCTCGCGCCGCTTGCCGCTGAAGGTCTCACCGAACAGTACCACGTGACGGTCACCGTGCGCGGCGGCGGTATCTCCTCGCAGTCGGAGGCGGTCCGGCACGCGATCTCCCGCGCGCTCGTGCGGCGCACCGCTTCGCTCCGGACCCCGCTCAAGCAGGCAGGTTTCCTCACCCGCGACCCCCGCATGAAGGAGCGCCGCAAGTTCGGCCTCAAGAAAGCTCGTCGCGCTCCGCAGTGGAGCAAGCGGTAGCCGATGCGCTGCAGGCATGGCCTGTAGCACACTGAACGCCGCGGATGCGGCGTTTTTTGGTTTAGGCGAAGAGGTCACAGAGGCCGTGGAAATCGAACACCGCATGTGTGAGCGGTATGCCCTTGAAGAGGTCCCTCGGCACATGCGCTCCGATGAGTGCGATGCCGCGTGCGCGAGCCTGTGCGGCGTGGAGGGCGTCTGACGGGAGGTCTCCGACCATGTAGGTATCCTCGGGTGCATACCCCCGCTGCTCCATGAGCTCGCGTGCGTACGCACCCTTGTTGCCGACATGCATGTGGATTTCTTGAGTCTGTAAAATATTTTGTGTAAATGGATTATCCACCGTACTCTAGTAGTACT
>CAZMPG010000054.1:0-3127 GCA_964568345.1 uncultured Candidatus Saccharibacteria bacterium
AGTCGCCGGCACAATTATTAGCGGACTGCGTCCAAGGTATTGATTAGATTACGTATTGCCTCTGTGTCGGTATTGCGGCATAGTCCTATAAGGACGTTCGTCTGATGCGCGTATGCGCCATCACGACGAAACCGCAGGGACGCTTCCATCAACCCCGTGCCAAAGAGGAGAACCCCCTATGGCAATGCATTTACCGGCGGCTTACGCCGCCACCGTCACCTATACGCCTGCACCCGCCACGGCTGAGGCGCCCGCCGCAGCGCCCCCTCGGTAGCTCCCCAAACGTCGCCCCGACTGAGTCGGGGCATTCTTTTTGTACACCCTCACTCTCCCACACATAGTTGTGCGGGGGTGTATCGCGCGCAAACTCCGCAACCGCCTCCTTGTACTGGGACGTATCGAGCACCGATTCTGTGCACGGCGCCTCAAGACCACATCCCCGACCTCGAGGCGTTCTGCCGATACCACCTTGCCGTACTCGAGCACCCAGATGCTTTCGGCATGACGGTCGAATCGTGATGACGCGCATCCGGAACGGCGTACGCGCTACTCGCGCGGCATGCCACCCCTGGGGGGAAACCCCCCGCGGCCATGGAACGGGCGCACCTCACGGGCCTCAAAGACCCCGTCGCTCGTCGTGGTGCCAAACAGGCGCACCATCGCACCCTCCCGGAGCGTCACACTGTTCGACGATGAAGCGACACGCACCACCCACTCCCTCCCGCCAAGGTCATGTACCACGCACCCGCCGCTCGCGCGGTCAATATCTTCCACAGTACCGACGATGATGCCTTCGGGCGGCCGCATCCAGTGCATAGGGCGAAAGCCCGACACGCGCGGGTAGAACGGCACCGCTTCGAGGAGGTAGCGGTCAAGGGCTGCGCCAAGCCCCTGTGCGTAAAGCACGGAGCCAGCGCCTACGCTCGCGATGAGCGCCACGAGCACGAGCCATGCGGTCGGCGCACGGTACCCACGACGTGTCTCACGCACCGCATGGACCGTGTAGAAGAGGGCGCCGAGCGCGAGCGCAATCCAGAGGAGTGGCACCGCTTCAAACACGAGGTCGAGCGACGAGAACTCGATAGTGTGCTCCATGAAGCGCGAGGCATCGGCGATGTACAGCGAGAGCGCGCTCGCAATGCTCCCGAGCACGAAAGCACCCGCCGCAACAGCCCACACCACCCCCTCGCGGAGGAGGAAGTGCCACCGCGGCTTTGGCTCGACACCATCTGCAGCGATGGTGGTGAGGATTCGATCACGCATACTCTCTTCGTGGTTAGCCATGGTGCTGTGCATAGATACTGCTAAACTCTTTCTTCGCACGGTGGATAAGGGTCGCGACGGTGCCCTGCGGTACCGCGAGGATGTCCCCGATCTCCCCGTAGCTCTTGCCTTCGAGGAAGCGGAGCACGAGCACGGTGCGGTACCGCTCACCCATGCGCGCGAGCACCCGCTCCACCTCGTCCTTCGCGAGCCGCGCTTCACGGCGATCCCCGGCAAGCTCAGCGCTTGCAACGAACGTCGCACATTCATCCTCGCCAAGGTCCACCGTCTCCGGCCTGGCCTTCCGCTTCCGAAGCCAGCTCACCGCTTCGTTGTGGGCGATGCGGTACACCCACGACGAAAAGGTGAGCGATGTATCGAAGCCGCGGACGTTGATATACACCTTGAGGAAGACGTCCTGCACGAGGTCGTCTACCTCATCGCCGAGGCCCGGCATAAGCCGCCGCACGTACCGCCGCAGCTTCCCCTCGTACCGCTCGATGATGCACCCAAACACCTCCCGGTCTGTAGGGACCATCGTCATCAACACTTCGTCCGTATAGTCATCGCAGCGGGTCACACCGTAGAGTGTACTACGAATGGAGCGGCGCGCACCTTTCACCCGCACAACTATTCACCTATTCCCGGAACTGCAGCACGTACGGATCATCGGGTTGTATCGGTCGCGAGCTGCCCACACGCCCCCTCGATGTCGCGGCCGAAGCGGAAGCGGATGGTTGCCTCGACGCCCGCGCTCCGAAGAATGTCGCGGAAGCGGTTGATCTGCTCCTCGCTCGAGGCGGTGTACCGACCGGTCGGGTTGTAGGAGATGAGGTTCACCATTACAAGCCTACGCTGCATGAGCCCGGCAAGCTCGCGAGCGTGTTCTTCGCTATCGTTTACCCCCGCGACGAGGAGGTACTCGAACATGACCTTGCGGTTCGTGCGGGCGACGTATGCGTCGGTCGCTCTGAGGAGGTCGGCAATGGGGTACGTGCGAGCTATGGGCATAAGCTGCGCGCGCACTGTGTCGTTGCTGCCGTGGAGCGATACTGCGAGGTTTACCGGCAGCTCCTCCTCCGCGAGCCGCTTGATACCGTCGAGGATGCCGCACGTCGAAATCGAGATGTGCCGCGCGCCAATGTGGAACGTGTCGGGGTCGTGGAGCATCCGTACCGACGCCATCACTGCGTCGTAATTGAGAAACGGCTCCCCCATACCCATGTACACAACGCTTCCGACCCGCCCGCCCAAAGGCTTGAGGAAGCGAGCGAAGAAGAGCACCTGGAGCACTATGTCGTCTGCGGTGAGCTTCCGCACAAAGCCCATGGTGCCCGTGGCGCAGAAGGTGCAGCCCATCGGGCAGCCGACCAAGGTTGAGACGCAGACCGTGTTTCGATCGCCGTGGCGCATGAGCACCGTTTCGATGCGCGCTCCGTCCGTGAGCGTGAGGAGTGCCTTGGCGCTCTCCCCCGAGGCGGACTCGAAGCAGGTGGCGGGTATCGCAAGCGAGCTTACTGCCGCGAGCCGCTCGCGGAGCGCCGCGGGAAGCACGGTCACCTGCCCCCAGTCATCACAGAGCTCGGTAAAGATCGCCCGGCGCACCTGCCGCTCACGGAATGCCGGTTCCCCCGCGAGCGCAGCCCGTAGTGCAGCGTAATCCATAGGTAGACTATGGACTATAGACGATGGGAGCGAACGGGACAATAGACGAGATGGGAAACCGTGGACAAAAGACGATAGTGGGCCACCACGTCACATGTCGTTCTTCTATTGTCCATGGTCCATTGTCCCGTTGCTCCAACATCTCTGTCCCATCTACCGCTTCCTCCCCATCACCCGACGCGCGGCGGCGAGGATGGCG
>CAZMPG010000055.1:0-3053 GCA_964568345.1 uncultured Candidatus Saccharibacteria bacterium
ACGGACGACGACATGTTTATCAACAGCCATTTACACAAAAGTACTTGCACACTCGCAACGTACACGATCGGTTCGGTTGGGGGGTTGTGCGAGGTACTATAACGGGTGACCCGAGTGTCATGCTGTTTGAGGGAACGGTATCCCTCGGTGTCATTATTAGGCGAGATAGCTGAGCATTGTGCTCTTTATAAGGTGTGAGTATCATGTTGGGTATGGACCACATCACATCATTTGTAACTATCGGTGCAATAGTATATTTTGCGACCGCTTTTATCGTTCGCCAACTTCGTCCTCTAACCGATTACCACAAGATAATTCTATTTTTCCTGGGCTGCGGCATCGCCTACGTTTCTTTTGTTGGAGCAACGGAGTCCCTCGCTTTTGCTGTAATTCTTGGTGTTCGTCCCGAAATGTATGTAGCATTCCTGCCTTTTTTAATCGCCCCCTCTCTTGATGAATATCGTTTTCGTACAAAAAATAAGAAGAAAGTGGTTATTATGACATTTCTCACTTATGTCGGGTACGCCGTTTTGTGGGCGGGAGTGTATCAGTACCTTTCGGTATCAACTTCAGAAATGCGAGGTTTTGCTGCTCTTGGTTTCTTCATTCTATTTACCGTATTCGTCCCAATCGCGTTTATTGAGTCATGGTTGTGTAGTGTAATGTGGAGAAGGTTTATCTCCCCCAAGATTGAGACGAAAGGCGCGAGCGGCATTTGAGGTGTTTGTGGGCAACCATGAAGATGCGTGGTCGAGAAACCGTTTGCTCTCGGGAACGTGGATCGTGTACTGCAGTGTCAGCGTGACCGATGTATTCGTACATGTGTATACCCACGTGGACCCAAGCGCGGTGCGTTTCGTTGCCCTTGGATCACGCGGCGAGCTATGTGGTGCGTGAGGTACGGCAAGAATAGGAAGTGCGCGCATGAGGAGCCGACGTGCACGATCGGTTCGGTTGGAGAGTTGCGTGAGGTGCTGGAGCGCGCCAGTGTGTGATGCGCGCAGTTGACAACCGCGTCCGCGCGCGTAGGATGGCGACATATGGTGGACACCACACCGCTTGCGAAGAAGACGAAGGCAGAGCTTATCACCGCGTACCAAGAGCTCCTGGCACGACAGGACGACATTCACGCCGCGGCGACGCGCACCTTTGCGCCTGAGAGTGCGACGCTCTTCGAGACCGCGAGCGCGTACACGCCGGATGCGGTCGCAAAGACTGCAGCGACCCTCCGCTCGACCATCACCGACGCGGTGGATCTCTTCATCCAGGCATTCGACGACGAGGCACGGAAGTTTGCTGACCTCAAGAAAGCGATTGAGGTCGCGCGCGACCGCCTCAAGCTTCACCACGACATCGAGGCGGGCGCCTCGGTGCTTGAGCGCATCATCGCGGAGCACGAAGCCCGCCGCACCGAGCTTGAGCGCGAGATTGCGGAAAAGCGGCGCGACTGGGAGCGTGAGCGAGAGGAGGCGGAGTACCAGGCGAAGGTGGTGAAGAAGCGCACCGACGAGGAACAGGCAGAGGCTCGGCGCAAGCGCGAAAGCGGGTACGCAGAGCGCGAAGCGGCACTCGCGGCGCGAGAGGGAGAGCTTGCAGAGCTTCGGAAGCGGGCGGATGGCTTTGCAGCAGAGCTTGCGAAGGAGGTGGAGGCACGTGTCGGGGCGCTCCGCAAGGAGCTTGCCGCCGAGCATACCCGCGCGCTTGCGGACAAGGACCGGGAGCAGGAGCACCTCGCAAAACTCTTTGATCTCGAAAAGAAAGTGCTCCAGCAGGAGCTTTCCCGACAGACGAATGAGGTGGCGCTCGCACGCAAAGACGCCGAGCAGGCGAATAAGAAGGCACAGGACCTCGCGGTGCGCATCGTCGAGAGCAGCACCGAGCGCAGTGCGCCGGCAGCCCCAGCGGCGCACGGGGCGGGGGAGGGAAAGTAGTGCTCGCGTGTCGCCCCGTTGCATTGAGGCAATGTGTACCGGAATGCGTCAGCACAGGAGGTGCGCAGTGCGTCACCGGCTTTAGTGTATATGTGCCATCTCTGCTCGTAAGGATGTTATACATCCGTACGGGAAGATGACCGGTTGTGGATAACTCAAAATATCAAGCAATACGAAGGAAAAATAATGTTATACTCATTTCAATATCGAGTATACTATACTCACACATGATCACTTCTCCTATTCGGGGAGAAGTGATGGCGGCACCGATGGTGTTGTGTGGCGCTTATAGAAAACACCGGCACATAATGTGTGCCGGTGTGTGGGTGGGAGAGGTTCTTATCCTTCCGCTAGCCCGCTAGGGCGGGGAGCGAAACTTACCCTTTTAGGACCGCAAGCGGTCACCCTGCCCAAATCTTTCGGGTGACTTCAGCCAAGAACTGACGCATGAACTCCACCGCCTCGTCCGTAGTGGCGCCAACCTTTTTCGCCTCGTTATACACTTCCCCGCGTGTCAGCTTACCGTTCATTACCGCCCCCCTGTGGTTGTCAAGCACGAACACACTCCATGCAAGCGCATTGAGAGTGCGCTGTTCGGATTGCTCTACAGAATTACTGTCCAGCCAAGCAACATGACCCATGGTCTGCACGAGTGCTGCGCGATACAGCTCCTCGAAGAATCGGAGTAGTTGCTTGCCATTTGAAAAATCGGACGATCTCGTTAAATCGTCCACTATTTTCTCGGGTCGTTTGAGTGGACTCTGTGTGACGACCCCGAGTAGGACCTTCCACGCTATTTCGTTGCGTCTCTCTACGGTGAGGTTCATCTCATGCTCTTCTTGAAAGTGGGCGAATTTTAATCAGTGAACAGCCACCGAACCCAGGTATTATATAGCATATATATGTGACATTTGTCAAATTTCGGTGCGGTAATTGCTTACACCTTCCGCAAACAGCCCGATGTCGGTGTCATTGCTTCGCCCCCCGCCTGTGGCGGGGGGCGAAGCAACCCAGGATCGTGTTCGCTGCGGTATCGAAATGCTGCTCATAGCATGGACTGCTTCACCTGCGGTCATCCCCGCAGCAGGCGGGGGGTACCCCGCGACAGGCGGGGCTCGCAGT